>NZ_JRWK01000010.1 GCF_001729965.1 Methanosphaera sp. WGK6
TATTGTGAAACTAAATTATCCCAGTTAAATTTTTCTTCAACATATTTTCTTCCCTGAAGTCCTAGTTTTTCTTCCACATCTTTATTATCCAGTATATATTCAATTTTTTCTTGAAGTGTAGTTATGTCTCCAGGTTTTACTAGATACCCTGTTCTTGTATCATCAACTACTTCTACAACTCCTCCTGAAGCATAGGCAATTGTAGGTGTATGACAAGCATTTGCCTCAGATAATACCATTCCAAATCCTTCTCTAGTAGATGGCAGTACTAATACATTAGCTAGTTTCATTTGATAAGTTAATTCTTCATTACTTAATTCTTGCATGAATTCAACATAATCTTCTAAATTATTATCCTCAACATATTTGAGTAAACTTTCTTTTTCCGTTCCTTTACCTATTATTACTAAGTGAATATCAGGATATTTTTCTTTAATATTATTAATTATACTTAATAAATGATCTGCATGCTTATGTGGAACAAGTCTTCCTACAAATAATACACGATTATTATCTTTTTTATCACATTTTACACTATCAATACCTTCAAGGTTAACACCAATATAATTAACTTCTATATTTTCAGCATTTCTATTAAAATTATTTATAAGTGATGTTTTAGTATCTTCACTGATAGTTAATATTTTAGTAAATGGTAGTTTAACAAAGAATTTTTCACCAAGATATGCTATTGTGGCTTGTTGACTGTACTGGTCTTGATTTCCATTACTAACATCATATATTGTACCTATAAGTGGTTTGTGTGATTTCTTTGAGTATAATGCTGCTGGAAATAGTGGTGAGTATGCTTGTGCATCAATAATATCATAGTCATGACTATTTAACCATTTGAAAACTGCATACATGTACTTGAGTATTTTTCCTTTTGATCTATAGGGCGGAGTTTTAATTGTTGGTCCAATATGATATATGTTGATACCATCTTGAATTTCATGATGTGGGGCACCTTCCACATTCATTGTTAATATATCTACTTTATGACCTTGTTTAACTAGACGTTTTGTTAACTCGTGGTAACGGATTTCTCCCCCCCCATAGAAGTAAGGCATGAAGAATTCTAGTACCATACAAAATTTCATAGTTTTATCTGATTTTTGTAAGATTTCCTCGTTAGGATAATTTTTAGAATTAAAGTTATTATTAGTTTGATTTTCACTGTTCATCTTATCACAATTTTTTCCTTTTTTGTAGAAAAGGAGTTAAATTACTTGAATTTATTACTTTTAAAAAATAGATAACATGATATGTTACTATGTGGTTTAAAAAAAATAAACTTTTCTTGATAATATATTAGCTATTAAAAAAATATAAACTTGACTATTAATAAACAAGATAAATTTGTAAGAAGTCTTTAAAAAAGTTTATAAAAATAAAAAAAGAGTGTTTTTGTTTTAATTTAGATTATCTTTAAATTTCATCCCAATTAATGATAATAAGATTGCTATTACACATAATATTGTAGATATTATCATAGTTATTTGATTACTTTCAACAAGTAATGGATAATTTGATGGTGTGATTGCTACATTTCCCATGATAATTGCAAATATTAAACTTAGTAATGCTACACTGAATGCTTGACCTATTGTTCGTAGAGTTGTTATTGATGCTGAAGCTGTTCCTATTTCCTCTGAATCAATGGATCCTAAAACCATACTATTGTTAGGTGTTGTGAATAATCCAAATCCTATTCCTTGTAATGCTATTGATATAATTATCATATATAGTGGTGTTGACTGATTTAGGAAACAAAGTATTATTAATGCTGTTGATACAATAAACATTCCAATAGCTGTTAATATATGTGGGTCATATTTATCTGATAATCGTCCAGCATAGGGACTTACTATTGCAACGAATAAGGGTCTTACAATTAATATTATACCGGTTGTTTGTGGAGTTAGTCCTTGTAAGTATTGAAAATGATAATTAAGAACATATGTTACTACAAATGTTGCAAAATAACTTATCCATGAAGCTATACTTGAAGCTGTGTATGTGTGATTATTAAATAATCTCATATCATAAATAGGATTACTTATTTTTAATTCGAATTTTGCAAATATTAATAGGAATATAATACCTCCTACTACAAAGAAAAATCCTCTTAATTCATTTAGGATTGTAAATCCATATAATAATAGTACTATGCCTATTAAATATAAGAATGATCCCTTAATATCTATTGGACGTTCTTTTTGCATGTAATATTCTTTATCTATTGATATTAAAAGATGGTAAACTATGAGTAAAAAGGGTATTGTTATAAAAAATACACTTCTCCAACTTATATTTTGAATAAGTATTCCTGCTATTGTAGGAGCTAATGTTAAACCTAAATATCCTCCTGTAACTCCATAACCTAGTGCTTTTCCTCGTTCATTTGATGGTATTTGTTTAGTTGTTAGTGCAAGTATATTTATAAATTGAATTGATGAACCTATTCCCATAATAATCATGGATATCATCATGAAATAAACATTTAATGATAAACCTGCAAGTATTGAACCTACTATAAAGAATATTATTCCATATGTCATTGATTTTTTTAATCCAATTTTTCCACAAATTTTTCCAAGAGGTATACTTGCCATACTTATAGTTAATAAGTATATGGTAATTATCCAATTTTGTGTAATATTACTTATATGAAAGTTTGTTGCTATGGTAGGTAGAGCAACGGAAATTCCATTTGTTATGAATGAGACAATGAAAGAAGCAATTACTCCTATTAATATGACATTTCTGTTGATTTTTTCTTCATTATTCATTAAACCAAACCTATTTAGTATATTAATATTATTGTTATATAATATTATTCTTATGTAATATAAGTATTGTATAATATTATTATATTGTTTTTAGTATATAACTATGATACATAAACCTAAAAGAATTATTAAAAAAAAGAGAAATATTCTAAATCTTAAATAAAAAATAATTATTATAAGATTTAGTCCGGAAATTATATTTTATTACTAATAGTTTATTTTATATTTTTTTTTGAACACAATATGATTATATTTAATTTATTTTTGGAGTTTTATTTAATTTTTTAAATAGATTATTTTTTGAGGATAAGAAATATTCAATATTATTTCTTTTCATTTAACTTGTGAGTAGAAAAAATAATATTTATCATACTAATTTAATATTTTTTATTACTTTTCTACAATAATACTATATAAATACTAAGATAAATACTTTTTTATAAAAAAGTATTACTTTTTATGAAACTACCACATATTAACAAAAAATCCAAAATAATTAAAAACATCATAATAACATAAATATAATATATAACATAAAAACAGTAAAATAAAACAGAGACACGATTAAAATGTTAGACAAATATCGAGAAGCAGGAAAAATAGCTTCAAAAGTAAGAAATGAAGCAGCAAAAAAAGCAACTGCTGGAATGAAAGTTGTAGATCTTGTTGACTGGATTGAATCAGAAATAAAAAGTACAGGAGCAGGACTATCATTTCCATGTAACATATCCATAAACCAAATCGCAGCACACTATACAGCAGTACCTAACGATGACACACTCCTATGCAATGGAGATATAGTAAAAATAGACCTTGGAGCAGAAGTAGATGGATACATATCAGACACAGCAGTAACAGTAATAATTGAAGGAGACAATGCAGACCCCTATGATGAAGATGGAAAACCATTAAACATGCCTGGAAGACTAGATGATGGAAACCCAGTAGTAACAGATGACGAACTAGAAGAAAGATATAACATATTAGATGCATCAGCAACAGCATTAGAAAATGTTATAAGTATAGTCAAAGATGGTGTAACCCTAAATGATATAGGAAAAGAAGTAGAAACAACAATGCAGGACATGGGATATAATCCAATAACAAACCTAGCAGGACACAGTCTAGAACAATACAACCTACATGCAGGATTAAGTATACCAAACTATCCTGATGGAAATACAACACAACTTAAAGAAGGAGATCATGTAGCAATAGAACCATTTGCAACAAATGGAGCAGGAATAGTAAGTGATCTTCCACAATATGCAATCTACTCATACATAAAAAGCAAACCACAACGTCAACCATTATCCAATCAACTACTAAAAAATATCAGAAACAACTACTCACAATTTAACTTTGCAGGAAGACACTTGCTAAATGATAAATTTGATGAACGTAAACTAAACAGAGCACTACGTCCACTTATATCATCAGGATGTGTATATCCATTTGCAGTACTTAAAGATAAAAATGATGGAATGGTAGCTCAAACTGAACATACAATAATTGTAGAAAAAGAAGGTTGTGAAGTAACAACATTATAACCAATAAATTATAAATATAATACTGTAAAATCAAAAGGAGAATAAATAAAATGCCAATAATAACAATAGAAGGAGTAGCAAATGCTACAAAAGAAACCAAAAAAGAAATAATAGAAAAAGTATCAAAAGTAGTATCTGAAGAGTATGATGTACCCATACAAGCAATAAGTGTAATCATCCATGATGTACCTGCAGATAATGTAGGTGTAGCTGGAAAACAATTATCAGAAATACAACAATAAACTCCTTATCTTCATTTTTTCACTTTTTTTATGAAAAAATTTTTTAATAACTTAAAACAAATAAAATAATAATTATTAAAAAAAAACGATGGATTATTATGTATAAAAGAATATTATTACCAACCGACGGTTCTAAAAATTCAGAAAAAGCAATAAAACATGCATGTAACATGGCAACCCATGAACACGCAGAAATAGTAGTTATTAATGTAATAGACAGTAAACATTTAACTAGTCTTCCAGAAGATGCATTAGATGACGATACAGAATTTGTATTTGAAGAACATGGTGATGTAGTTACAAAACATGTTGAAGAACTTATAAAAGAAACTGATGAAAACATAAAAGTATCATCCATTACCGCAGAAGGAGATCCTGCAACTGCAATAATTAAAGCAGCTGAAAAAGAAAATATGGATGTTATAGTTATAGCAAGTAGTGGAAAACATATCCTTGACAGATTCCTCTTAGGTAGTGTAACATCAAAAACAATAAAATATTCAACAATACCTGTACTTGTTATTCCAACAAATTCAGAATAAAGAATATTTTCTAAATAATAGTAATTACTACTATTATTTTTCTTTTTATAATAATTATTCCATTAACTTATTTTCTAAATAATATCTTATTTTAAATTATTACTAATTAAATTCTAAAAAATCATATTCTATTCTCATTTATTCAAAATATTAACATATATATAAAAGATTATATTATATAATAACTATCAGTTAATTTTATTAGATAAAAATAATATTGACCGATACCTATTGTAATAATTAAATTAATAAACGAAGGAAAAGAATAAATATGGAAAATATAGATCTTTTCAAAACAAGACGTAGTATCAGAAATTATAGTGATAAACAAGTAAGTAAAGATGACTTAGAAAAAATACTAGAAGCAGGAACTTATGCACCTAATGGTATGGGAAGTCAATCTCCTAAAATTCTTGTAACACAAGACAAAGAATTAATTGATAAACTAGAAGAAATGAATAAATCTTTCTTCCCACCACAACTTCTTGAAAAAATGACTGATGTTAAACCATTCTATGGAGCTCCTACATTAGTTATAGTACTAGCTGATAAAAATCATCCAACAGGACTTGAAGATGCTTCCCTAGTTTTAGGAAATATTCTTAATGCAGCACATGCTTTAGGTATTGGAGGTCGTTGGATACATAGAGCTAGAGAAGAATTTGATAGTCCTGAAGGTAAAGAATTACTTAAAACATGGAATATACCTGATAACTATATAGGTGTAGGACATGCAATACTAGGATATCCTGCAGATGACTCAGAAGTACAAGCTGCACCAAGAAAAGATGATTATATAACTTATATAGATGAATTATAATTATATTCATCATCTTTTTTTATTTAAACATTCTTATATAAGAAACAATCATCATCATGTGAATTAATACAACCTATTGCTTGTAGGTATGAGTACATGATTGTTGGTCCTACAAATTTCATACCTCTTTTTTTCAAGTCATTAGATAGATTTTCTGATAATGTTGATGTTGTTTTATCATTTTCATAGATTATATTATTATTAGTGAATGTTTTTATGTATTCATAGAATGTTCCATATTCTTTTTGTATTTCCATGAATATTTTTGCATTGTTTATTGCTGATGTTATTTTAAGTTTATGTCTTATTATTCCAGGATTATTTCTTAGTTGTTCTACTTTTTCTTCATCATAGTTACTTACCTTGTTTACATCAAAGTTGTCAAATGCTTTTCTGAAATTTTCTCGTCTGTTAAGAATTGTTTCCCATGAAAGTCCTGCCTGGAATAATTCAAGTACTAGCATTTCAAAGAGATACCTTTCATCATGATTTGGTTGACACCATTCTTCATCATGATATTTTACATATATTTCATTATCAAGATTACACCAGAAACATCGTTTTTTATTAGTCATTATAATTTTCTCCAGAAAAATTGTTTAGTTAGATAATTATATTATATCATCAATAGTATATTATTATCTTTAATATATAAATTTCTTTAAAAAATATGAAAATGAACATAATTGGGATATATGTATTGTTCTATAAATTATAGTTTAATGTGTTTTTGAATAAACATAGTTTTTTATGAGAATTTTAATGGAGTTTTCATACTATAGTGTTCAACTAAACTCAAAAATTAACTTTTAATAATGTACCTATATTAGATCAATTATAAACTAAAGAGAATTTTACATGAATAAATTTTATTTTTTAGATGAGACTCTTCTTTCAAAAAATAATTTTATTAATGAGTTGTTATCTAAATTATATTTATATGAGTCATGTTATATTGAGAAATATATTCACTTGTAATCGCACTATTTCAAGTGTATATTGGTATTTTTACCGATTTCTTATAAAAACAGTGATTTTATACTATTTAGTATATATAAAGTGTATCAAAAATACTATTTTTAGGGTACTTTTTGGCATGAAAAAATGATGAAAATTACTTCGCTATACCGTGATATAACGAACAAGAAAAATTAACACCCAAAAAAATAAAAAACAACGAATTAACATAAAACACGAAAAATTAAATTCCACCAAAACTCTTAAAAAAAACCTATCCAAAAAAAAACAGTACCCTACACCAAATAATCAAAACCAACAAAAAACAAGAAAAACACCAAAAATAACAAAGAACATATACATCAAATAATACAAAAAGAATATTTTATACAAAAATAAAAAAAGTTTATACAAAAATAAAAAAAGAAGTATAAATATAAACATATGACACTAAAAAAAATTAATCAATAAAAAATCGATTATGTAATTTTTCATTATTTAAATTAACTAAAAATTCTATTATTTCATCAAAATTATTAGAATTAAAAAGTTCATCAATATCATCAAACTTAATGATATTTCCATCATCTTCATAAATCCATCTATTACTATCATAATTCATACTTTTCAATGTATCTTTTTCAACATAAGCATGCACACTATGACTATCAAAGAATACATTCTTTCGTACTTCTTTAACAGGATTTCCTGCATAAATTGTATTTGATGGAATTATTTTATTAGACACTAAGCTTTTTGCACCAATTATACTTCCAGAACCAATTTGAGTTCCCTTTAAAATCATTGAATCTTGACCAATCCATACATGATCACCTATAAAAATACTTTTTGAAGGATTAATCCGTGTCATTGAATTTATATCATAAATTAAATGAGGATCAGCTAATCTAAACCATAAACCAAAAGAAAAAAGACAATCATTACCTATAAATATGTGCTTTGATTCAGATAAAATCAGATTTAAACGTCCATTCATATAATTATTTTTACCAATGAATAATACAGAATTATTATTAACACTAACCATTATATTATAATTATTAATACTTGATGATAAATAAATAATGGAATTATTCTGTCTAAAATCAATTAGAGAATTAACTAATTTAACATTATCCTCACAAATCAAAACATTATTGTGTCCATGAAAATTTATTTTACTATCCACTAAATCTAGTTCTTTTTCGCTACCATTTATAATTATTTTATTATAATTTTCATCTTCTTGTATAATTTTCATAATAACCTTCCCCAAATATTTAATCTTCTAATAATTCACAAATTTTATCTGCTATTTTAAACATGCCATAATCAGTATAATGGGAAGCATCAATTGTAACATAGTCATATTCATTGATGTCAAATAAAGAACGTTGATTTAATAGAACTGTGTTTTCTCCTCGTTTAATAGCATTTTCATAGGTTTCAATTACTATTTTATCAAAATCATCATAATCTTTCCATAAATTATAGGATTCTGAGGTCATTAAAATAATTTTAGTTTCAGGATGTAACTCTCTTATTTTTTTATAAAATTTTTCATGTGTTTGTCTAAATATATGAGTATATGACGCATTTCTTGTATAATCCAAAACAATACTATGACAATTAATTTTACCAATTAACTCAGCTATACTGTCATTACCCTTACAACAGGACGAACAAGAAATATTAATAATATCCCTATTCAGCTTTCTACTAATAATATTTGGAAAACTATTACCACTTCTAGAAGCTGCAGCTCCTTGAGTAACTGAATTACCATAAAATATTATTGGAAGTATATTTTCTTTAGGATAAGGAAGAGGTTTAATACTAGATGCTTTTTCAAGACCAACATACATTTGTTCAATTTTATCATAATTAGGTAAAAAGATACATAATTGACCATTATTCGGAACATAAACTAATTCAGCAAATGTATCATGACCATCCATAGGAGAAAATACTGTGTTATGGATATATTTATCATCAATTACTTGATATATATCAAAACCTAATGCATTCCAATTAAGCATTTTTAGATAACCCCATTTACGTTTTAATTTTATTTTAAAAATAATTTTTTTAGAATCTGTATAAAAACGTAAACGAACACCACATGGAGCACTATTCAAATTAGCCATTTCACGTACTGCACCCTCCTCATATTCAACCATTTCATCTTGAGTCATTTTAGGAAATTTACAAAAATTCACAGTATTTCCCGTGAAATCAATATTTCCATGAAAAAATTCAGGATGTTGTAACAAATCAATGTAATTTATATCTGTTTCATCAATTTGTTTTAATTTATCAGTGATTGAACATAAATATTCCATTATATTATACCTCCTAATATGTGGTTGAATTCTTTAAAAATTAATATGTTCCCATAATCATTTATAAACTTTCCACTAAACGTACATCGATCAATAAATTCTTCATCATATAAATAAGAAAAATCTTTGAGTAAAACTTCTTTTGAAAAAGAATTATTTTCAAATAAATCATGAAGTTTATTTTTTTTGTAAGATTTAGTGTTTGGAATCGTAAACCAACAAATAACTTTGGAAGATATATTAGTTAATAATTCCATTATTTTTTCAAGATATTCTTCAACATATTCATCATTTTGATTAATATAATCTACTTCTAATATACATATATCCACTTTATAATTATTTGGCAATTCTTTCAATTCAACATATAAATTAGGAAGGAAATTAGGTTTATTAAATACAATATTATTTATTTCTACATTCATTTTTCTTCCAATGATCGATGAAAATGTAGTACCTACTGTTGTACAACCAATACCAAAACTATGTATTCCTCCAGCAAATAAAATTTTATGTTCAAATTTATTTTCAATTTTAGTTATATGTTTTGCAGAAGAAGAGGATATGGTTAAATTAGATAATTCACTTAATACTGGTCCATAAATCATTACTTCATAAGTTACACCTTCATCAACCATATGTGATAAATTTATAGAAGGATTAGAACGTTTAACTAATGCATCTACATTTAACCATACTTGTTCTATAGGATGTTTATATAAAATTAATAGCCCTTCTCTTGCACTTATACCAATATGTGGGAAATTTCCATTAATTAAATTTTTTATCTCAAAGTTTACATCAAAATGTGGTGAGTCTATTCTAAATTTATAAATAGGAGGTTTATTCAAATTTGTGTTAGAATCACAATCCATAAGATCAACAATCATACAATCAAATCTTCTTAGTTTATTATAAAAATTATCTATTAAATTATTTTTTAAAATTTTTGAGTAATACTATTTCAAATTAAATAGTTTAACATTACTTAATTTAGGTCTATTTAGCTTAGAAAATTAAACAATCAATGTAAAAATTTAGTTTTATAATAAATTATTTTTAGACAGCCCATTATTCTTCTAAAAAATATAATTTGTATTTTCTAAATTTACATTAATGCTTACAAATCCAATTATATACCCGTTCACTATTGTTTTTATCATTATATTTGAAAAAAGAATTTACTTTTTCTATATATTCTTCTTCCATAGTACAGTTATTTTCTAAATAATATGTAATTTTATCTAGTAATTTTTCTTCATCAAAAATAACTTCACCAAATCCCATAGTTTCATAATCAAAATAACCTTTTGCATGATGATAATCATTTGCATAGTGATAATAAATTACTGGTTTTTTAAGATATGCAAAATCAAAGAAAACTGATGAATAATCTGTTATTAATAAAGAAGCTTCACTAAATAATTCTTGATAAGATTCATCTTTAGATAAATATATTTTATCATTTATATCAAATAAATCAATATATCTTAAATTTGTATTGCTTATATAGTAATTTAAACGTGGATGTGGCCTAAATATTATTTCATAACCTTTTTCATCAACTAAATTTATTAAACTTTCATTATTTAATATATTATTTAATTGTTTAAAATATTCTGAAGCTAAAAATAAATCTTTATCATTTTCTAAATAACTTCTCCATGTTGGAATAAATAATATTTTTTTCTTACGTTTATTTTCTAAATTATCATGTCTAGGAAACCCTAATGTTTGAATAATAATTTCATCATAGTTATAACCCTCATCTAAGAAAGAATCATGTTCTTTATCAGATACTGTTAAGATTAATGATACATTTTTATCATATTTTTTCAGATAAGTTGAAATATTATCTTTAGTTACACCATGTTGTAGAAAATACAAAGGTGTATTTGTTAATCCACTATATAAATTTCGTTCATCATTAATTACATTATTTTTTCTATCATAAATGAAAAATGGATTTATAACTGATTCCTCAGGATATGATGAAATTACTTTATCACATAATAAGAATAATAATTTATGTTTAAATGATCCGAATGGAACTACGTTTCCAATTTTAGATAAACGTCTAAAGTCATTGGTATCCTTTAAAACAACATAAAACTTATTTATATTATCATTTTGTTTTAAAGCATACTTATATAAATGCTCCGCATTATCATCTGCAACTTCTTGTCTATCCATAAATAAATAAATAGGATTTCTAATTAATGGATGTATTATTAAATACATGAATCTTAATAATAATGCTAATTTATACCCTGCCTTTTTTTCTGAAAAAATTGATTTCATATCATGCAATTCATGTTTAACTAGTCTTTTAAAATTATATGGTGCAACATTAAAACTATTTTCATGTAATATAACAATATTTGAATTTGTACTGAAATAAGTACTTGATTGTGATAATTTAGCATGCTGAGTAAAGTCCATTAGTAATCGAATAGGTATAATATTATCTTTATTAAAATTAGTATTATCTCCATCCTTATGATAGTTTACAACTAATTTAACATTAAATATTTCTTTTTTAAGTACAGGAATCCTTATATCAAAATTATGTTTATATTGCCATGTTTTAGATAAATAAATTACATTTTTACGAGTATTATATTTTACTTGTTTTGAAGAAAAATAGGAAATATCACCATCTATCGTTTCTTTCCTAGCTTCAATTGAAATAAAATTATCTTCAAACATGCTATTTAAAAAACCAGATATGTTAAATGAATTATTTCTAATTTCAACTATATCTATCCAGAATTTATGATTATTTAAGTTATCTATAGTGTATGTTCCTGATTTTTTTATAACCTGCTTATTGTTAATTACTTCAGTATGTACTTTTTTATTTTTCAAAACAAAAAAAGATTTTACAAATATTGGATTAGTAATATAGTTATTTTTTAAAATTACATAATCTTCAATATAATATAATACTTTATTAAGATAATACCAAAATTCTTCAATTTCTATTTCAGTTTCAAGAATTGATAAATCATGTTGTTTTAATAACCATTGTAAATCATAAGCCATTAAATATTGAATAAATGCTGGAACTCTATTATATTTAGCTATTGAAGTATTAATTAATTCCATATAATAAAATTTTAATTTATCTGTAAAGTATTCTTTTTTATTAGATGTTACATCAATAGTTGAACTATTATCATATCGTTTTCTATAGTAATAATAAACATTACTTATAGCACCATATTTTCTTTTTTCAAGGAGCATTTTATTTATCATTAGTGAATCTTCTGAAGAAATAATTTTTGTTGAAAATTCAAATTTATTAAAAAGATTATTTTTAAAAAAAGATGAAGATGCTGATAGTTGTGGACTATTCAATTCTTTAGTTAAATCAATTACCCTTGTTGTTTTAAATTTATCATTTAATCTATGATCACCACCTCTTCTATCAAAATATTTTATAGGAATTGCAACTAAATCTACTTCATCATAATGTTTATTGAAAAATTCATCAACCTCTTTTAATACTTCTTTGGATAAGTAATCATCACTGTCTAAGAAGTTCACGTATTTTCCTTGAATATATTTTAATCCATTATTACGAGCAACTGCAGGTCCTTGATTTTCTTGAGATAAAACTATTATATTATTAGGATATTGTTGTTGATATTTTTCAGCAATCTTAAGAGAATTATCAGCACTACCATCATCAACAAGTATTAATTGAATATTATTTTCAAAACCAATAGATTGGTTAATAACAGAATTAATAGATTCATCCAAATATTGCTCAGTATTATAAATAGCCATTATAATTGAAAATCTAAAATTTATTTGTGAATTATTTAATAAACTATCTTCAAGAGAATTTTCAGGTGAATTCATTAATTGAATCTGTTTTTTATGAAAAAATTTGTTCTCTGAATTTAAGTTTAGTTTAAATGATAAATTATCTAAATCAATTTTCTTTCCACCATAGTTCATAACTTATTTCACCAACATATATCTAATATATTTTTAATATTAACTATAATTTAATCCCTTAATTTTTAATATTTCCCTAAATTAAGGAATAAGATATGTTTTTGAATTAAAAAATCAAGTATAATATTAAACTAATTCTTTTTAAATATATATTTATTTTTTAGTTATTTTATAGTTTATCTCTAAACTTTTATACCATTTTTATTTGAGATAGTTTCTAAGTTATTTTTTTTGATATGGATGATTTATTTCTATCTATTTTACTTTGTTGTGTGGCTAGTCATTATCTTAAATTATAATTCACATGGTTTAAATTTTTCGAGAAGAACTATAAATTTTTCTATGATTACTTTCTAATTCAACAATTTTTTTAAAAATTTTTGAGTAACACTATTTCAAATTAAATAGTTTAACATTACTTAAGTTAGGTCTATTTAGCTTAGAAAATTAAACAATCAATGAAAAAAATAGTTTTTCCAGGGTAAACTATCCTTTGGGTCTTCGCCAAAATTCAAAAATTGATTTTTAATAATGCCTATTCGGACTTCAATTGTAAAATAAAGAAAAGTTCATATAAAAAAATTTATTTTTGGCGGACACTCCCTTTGCGAAAAAAAGTTAAAAGATGAAATTTAAAAAAATATAATTTTAGCCGACGCACATAAAAAAAAAGAAAATATGTTTTGTATAAATAGTTTATACATATATGTTTCTGTGTCCACAACTTGGGCAGCGACTTAATGCTGAGTTATATCTAGCTCCACATCCTGGGTATTTGCATGTTTTTGTATATCCTATGTTTTTATTTACTCCTGCTTCCTCGTAGGTTACTTTATTGCTGGATGATGATACTTTGTTATTTGAGCTACTGGTGGAGGTTGAAGTAGCTTCTACTGTGTCATTTTGTGCATCTAGTTGTTCTTGTGCTTGATTTAGTGATGCATTAAGTTGATTTATTTGTTCTTGCTGTTTTTCTATATTGTCTTGATAGATCATATAGCCACTAACTGCTACTATGGCTATAATTACTATAACTGTTACTGCAAGAATTAGTTTCATTTCATTTCTCATTATATTCCTACATATGTTATTTGTTTAATATAATCCTATAATTTCTAAAATAAAGTATTGTTTCTATTATTTTATTAATTTAAGACTATTAATTATAGTTTATATTGTTTATTAATTATAAATTTTTCTTGAACTAATAGATAAGTCATTTCTTGAACAATATTTAAATTAATATTAACTTAGAATTTATTGTAAAAAAATATATATTATAATTAAACATTATTCATTGAACATTAAGTATTAATAGTATAAAATTGTAAAATAATATTATAATAAAAGATTAAAATTATATATGATAATAAATTATTATCCTCAATAATTAATGTTTGGATAAATATAAAACAAAGAATTGGGGTAGTAGTATGAACTCTGAAAATGAAAAAATAAAAACTAAAACAAGGGCAGAAATTACAAATTCTGATACAAAGATGTATACTGTTTCAGTGAAAGTAACTGAGAAAAAAACAAAAGAACCAGTTACGAAAGGAAAAGTAGTTCTCACAACAAGAAAAGGTAAAAAAGTTGTTGGTACTGGAAAGATAAGAAATGGAACTACAGACATAGTAGTTTCTATTAGTCGAAAGGACTATAAGTTGAGAGTAAACTATGAAGGAACTGAACATACATATGCACCATCTGAGACAAAGATAGATTTCAAATCAGAATATATGTTCTATAAAACAAGTTTCTATATATGGACTGCAATTGTAGGTGTGCTTATTGTATTAGTATATATTATAGGATTAAATACTATAATGATTTCATCAAATCCACAGTCATTAGTTTCATTAATTGGATCCCATTTTCTACCATATGTTAATATGAATAGTTCAGTAGTTACAGAATACTATCTAGAGAATGCTCATCATTTATCATTCTTGATAAAATTACTTGTATGGGTTTTAATAATATCATTTGTAGCTGCAGGAATATATGCGGCACAATTTAATAGTAATTTACATAATATAATAAGAAAAAATGTTACTAATCATTCATTATTTCAAAATTTTATTTCAATAATGGTTATTATACTAATAACTATCACAGCAGTAGTTCTTGTTATATAAATTACTATTTACTAACCACCACTTATTTATTTTATAAAATACTTATTCTAAAAAAATCATATGTAATATTAATATACTAAAATAACTTATTCGGAGTTTCTTATATGAATAAAAAAATTATATCAACAGTAACTCTTGTTATAATTGCAATACTTGTAGGTTTATTTGGTACAGATAGTCTTGACAGTGATGGTTATAATATTAATGCTTCATTAAATAATACTACTGTAGATGTTATTGAAACTGGAGAATACTGTAGTGTAGATGAGGTAGCAGCATATATTAAAACATATCATAAGTTACCCAGTAATTATATAACTAAAAAAGAAGCACAACGTTTAGGATGGACTGGTGGATCTTTAGCAAGTTATGCTCCAGGAAAAAGTATAGGTGGAGATGTATTTACTAATAGACAAGGTGTTCTACCACATAGTGATAAAAAGTATATTGAATGTGATATTGATGCTAATGGAACTAATCGTGGTGCAAAAAGAATAGTGTATTCTACAGAAAATTATAAAGTATATTATACATCAAATCATTATGAAACATTCACAGAAATATAAATGGGGACTTTTAATTTTATGAATATTATAGAACTTGATGGTAAAAAAATAAAATTATTATCACATGAATACTTAATAGAAATGCTTGATTTACCTAGTTATTATGGTAGAAATCTAGATGCATTATATGATTGTCTTACAGAAATTGGAGTAGAAACTGAAATACATTTAATTAATAGTAAAGATATATCTCTAGATTTATATGATACTTTCTTTGATGCTGCATGTGAAAGTGATTTTTTAACATTTAGTAGTGATTAGATGATAATTACTATTTTTTAAAAATTTATGGTGATATTATGAGATATATTGATATTAATGGAAAATTTATTAGAAAAGATCCAAAATATTATTTACAAGATGTTCTTGAATTTCCAGAGTATACTGGAAATATTGATGAAATATATGATTTTTTAATAAAATTAGATGAAGAAATTGAAATTCATTTTATTAATACTACTTGTATGACTCCACTTCTTATGGAAATATTTGAAAAAGCTTGTGAAGATTCAGATAATATTTCATTTTATATAGATGATTAAATCTAATAATATTACTTATTTTTTTAGGAAAAAAAAATGAAATAGAAAAAATAATTTTTAACTAGTGTTTATTCTTTTTTTGGAACTCTATTTATATCTAATACTACTACTTCTGAGTGTGTTCCTAGTCTTATTGGTGTTGCAAATGAGCCTACACCATCTGTTACTGAAAGATATGAATTGGTTTTTGTTCCATTTTCTTGTATAACTTGACGATTAAATAATCCTCTATTATATTTAAACATACGTTTTGTAAACCATATTGCTGGATAAAATTGTCCACCATGTGTATGACCAGATAATTCTAAGTCAACACCCATTTTTGAGAATTCATCCCAATAAAAGGGTGCATGATATATTACTATATTGTTTTTATCTTGTTTTATTGGTAGTTGATATGTATCATCTTGTTCTGATTCATTAAATGAGAACTTAAGTCCAATTAGATTTATATTCTCTTTATCATATATTATATTTTCATTATCAAGTATTGTTATTCCAGCATTTTCTAGTGCTGTTTTTACATTGTCTATTCCTTGATAGTAATCATGGTTTCCTGGTGTAAATATTACTGGCATTGTTGCTTCTTTAAATGTCATAAACATATCTGGCGTTATTGGACATGAACCATCCGCTATATCTCCAGCTATTACTGTTATTACTTGGGTATTTTCTTTTTGTGAGGCTATTTTGTTGATTGCTTTTACTACTTTTTTCAGGGTTTTTTCACGTCTTATTGATCCTATATGTAAGTCAGATATTTGTATTATAGTCATGGGTTTACTTTGTGTCTGTGATTTTTCATTTAAGTATATTTCATATTCTTTAATGTATATATTATGTGCTATATAATAACCAATTATTCCAAGTACTGGTATTAATAGTATGAATATTGCTTTTAGTGATAATGGTATTATTATGAATTGTTCTATTACATATAATATTATTATTTCAAAGAGATACATGAATGATGCCCATAACCATATTCCATCAAATTCCATTAAATATTGTGTTATGGTGTGTGTTTTATTTCTTTCTATTGTCATTGAAGTTATCCTTGAAATTGCTATTATTAGTACTATTATAAATATTGTATAACTGTTAATTGATAATTCTAGAATATTATTTAGTGAGCTTAGTATGAAAAAATTATAAAATAATAACATGAATGTTAATAGGGGTCCTTGTATCATGAATCTGTTTTCGGCAAAACCTATTTTTAACACTTCCTTTAGATTTATAATGAAATTAAATTTATATATCTTATTATTTAAATTATAGTATGTTTTAATGGATTTATTTTTATTTATTCTTAAGTTAAATTGTGTTTAATTTTTTTTGAACAATAACTATTTATAACTATAGTTATAAAAATATATATGAATATTAAAACATGAAAAGTGATTAAAATGAACCTAGGAAAAGACTGGGACGAAGAATATATAAATAATCTTAAAAAATTTGATGATAATATAAAAGAAACAACAGTAAAATTAAATTATGAATTTATTACAGAACACTACTTTGAAATGTATGAAGTAGCATTAAATGCTGGAACAATCATGCCTTACAGATTTAACACAATAGGAGTTGCATATAAAGGTCATGACCATGATAGACCAACAAAATTCAAAAACTTCGACCCTGAAGTAAAAGAAAGACTAGAAAACACATACAAAAAAAGAACAGAACTACAATTTAAATATGCAGATCCAAACTCTGATCAAAAAGAAAGATATGAAGAATTCCTAGACAAAGAAATATATGACTTCATAGAAGAATTCCCACAATTCAAAGACATAATAATAAACGATGAATAAGAATATCCCCTCCAAACATCACCTCCCTCCATAAAATAACACTTATTCTAAAACTAAATTTATATCTAAAAAAATAAAAAGGAACATTCATCCATGAACAATATAAATCAAAAAATAAATGAAATACTATCCAAAGAAAAAGATAAAATGATAAAAAACATTGAATGGTACATGAATCTTCCAGGACAATACAGTGGAAAACTAAAACTTAATAGAAAATATGCAAAAACAATAAAAGAAGAACTACAAAATAGTCCTGATGCATATCCTACCAAACTAGCATACATACTAAATATAAATCCATCAGAATACAATAAAAAATATCCGGGAGCTGTAATGTATGAAAACTATAAAATGAAAGCATATGGAATACTATATATAAACATGATAGAAAATCAAGGATGGTATGCTGAAGACATAGGCTTTGCAATAGGATTAGAATTAATATTCAAAGAATTCATAGACAAACACCCAGAATGGTCTAAATTAATAAAAATATAACAAAAAACTACTTCCATAATAAACCATATATTATTATATACTAATACTTTTTTGAGAGCTAAAATAAATGTACTATATAATTAACAGAAAACTAGAAGAAGTAACTTTTCAGGACATACTAAACACAAAAAAGCAATTCGTTGCAATACTCACCTATGATGAATGGAAACAACAGAAACAAAACTTTGACATGGGAATAGACATTGAACATCAAACAAATGAAATTCTCATCACAGAAGCAGAAGTAAACTATGATTCAATAACAGGAACTTTCTCAATACCTAATAGAATTGATTTAACAAAAAACGATGAAACATTTTCATTTGCACTAGATGAAAAAGGAATAGTATTTATTGATGATGAAAAAATAGTGGAAAAATATATACAGAACTATAAAAAATATAAAAAATGGCGATTTCCAGGACTAGAACGTTTCTTATATGATTTTTTAAACCAAATTATTAAAGACGACCTTAAACTGATGGAAACATACGAACAAAAATTAAATAAAATCAAAATAACAATAATTGATGAACACAACGAAGTAGACCAAATATTTAATCATGTGAATGAAATTCGTTCAGACATACGTTATTTAAGGAACCATTATGATCAATTAATAGATTTAGGAGAAGTTCTTGAAGAAAATGAAAATGGATTCTTTGAAGAAGAAAATTTAAGATTTTTCAGATTATTCATAAACAAAATAGAAAGATTACATGATAAATCAACACTATTAATGGATTATACAATACAAGTAATGGATATTTATAAAACACATATTGATTTAAAACAAAACAATATAATGACTATGTTAACTATAGTCACAGCATTATTCACACCCTTAATGTTAATAGTAGGATGGTATGGAATGAACTTCCATAATATGCCTGAATTAAGTTACACATGGGGATATCCTTCTGTGATAATAGTTAGTATAATTATAATTATATTTGGATTATCTTGGTTCAAATATAAGAAATGGTTATAACTCCTTATATAATTATCCACACTACTTCTTAACTTATTTTAATTATAAAAATTAAAAATATATAATAATCTTATAAAATAAGTGGGAGTTTTGTAAATATGAAATATAAATGTCCAATATGTGGGTATATCTACGATGAAGAAAAGGAAGGAAAAATAAGTGAACTTGAAAAATGTCCAGTATGTGGCTTAAATGCATCACAATTCCAACCAGTAGAAGAAAAAGAAGAAACAAATAAAATTTCAGATAAAACAAGTGAAGAAAACACTGAATTAATTTCATATCCTCTTGAATTTGAAAGAACCACTACATCAATTAGACATATGAGTACTATACAAGAATTAAGTAAAACAGGTACTCCTATAGTAGCTGCAATGGGAACAAAAATGTCCATGCCTAGTTGGGATGATATACTTATACTAGGCAATCAATTAAATCCATTACCCTTAGAAGAAGATGTTCCTATAAATACTAAGACAATAATTGGTAAAAATGCTAAAAAACCAATGATACTTGATAATCCAATATATGTATCTCACATGTCTTATGGTGCATTATCTGAGGAAAGTAAAATAGCCTTAGCAAAAGGAAGTGCAGCTGCAAAAACAGCAATGTGTAGTGGTGAAGGAGGAATATTACCCGAAGAACAAGCAGAATCATATAAATATATATTTGAATATATTCCAAATGAATACTCTGTAACTGAGGAAAATCTTAAAAATGCTGATGCTATAGAAATAAAAATTGGTCAAGGAACAAAACCTGGAATGGGTGGTTTACTACCAGGACACAAAGTTACTAAAGATATTGCAAAAATCAGGAATAAAAATATGGGCGAAGATATTATATCACCAGCAACATTCCCTGGAATTAAAACACGAGAAGATCTTAAAGAAAAAGTAGATAATTTACGTGAATTATCTGATGGAAGACCAATTGGTATTAAAATAGCAGCAGGTCATATTGAAGATGATTTAGAATACATAAGTTATGCTAAACCAGATTTTATTACAATTGATGGACGAGGTGGAGCTACAGGGGCAAGTCCATTACTTGTTAGAGATTCAACAAGTGTTCCTACAATATATGCATTACATCGTGCAAGAAAATATCTGGATAAACATGAATTAGATATTTCATTAATAATAACTGGTGGTCTTAGAGTATCTAGTGATTTTACTAAAGCTTTAGCAATGGGTGCAGATGCAGTTGCTATTGCAACAGCAAGCTTAATAGCAATTGCTTGTCAACAATACAGAGCATGTGATAAAGGACAATGTCCTGTAGGTATTGCTACACAGGAACCTGAATTACGTAAAAGATTAAAAATAGACATTGCTTCAAAAAGATTAACAAACTTTTTAAATGCTAGTCTAGATGAAATTAAAACATTTTCACGTATTACTGGTCATGATAATATTCATGACTTGAATATTAACGATTTAATAACAACAAACAGTGAAATTTCTAATTATACTAATATTAAACATGTGTAATAATTATTTTCACTAATTACACTTTTTTTGAAGAATAAGTTTTTTTATAAAAAAATAGGTAGAGAAGTTATTTTTCATTGATTACTATATTATAAAAATTATTTGAAGCTTCTCTTGGATTTTTATGTTTCATTATTGCTGATACAATTGCAACACCATTAAAATCATAATTTTCTATAATTTCTCGTGTATTATATTCTTTTACTCCACCTATTGCTACATAGGGGATAGTTATTGTTTCTTTTATTTTTAATAAATCTTCTCTTGGTATTACATCACAGTCTTCTTTAGTGGCTGTTTTTTGTATTGCTCCAATTCCTAAGTAATCTGCTCCATCCATTTGTGCTTGTTTTGCATCTTCATAGTTTTCTGCACTAATTCCTATTATTTTTTCAGGTCCTAAAATTTTTCGTGCTATTTTACAGGGCATATCATCTTGTCCTAGATGTACTCCTGCAGAATCTACTGCTTGTGCTATATCTAATCTATCATTAATTATTAATGGTACTTCATATTTATCAGTTATTTCTTTAACCTTTAAAGCTAAATTATAGAAGTCAAGAGTACTACTATTTTTTTCTCTTATTTGAACTATTGTTGTTCCACCAATAATTGCTTCTTCTATTATATTAAGAAATTCTTCTTCATTAAAATCAAATTGATCAGTTACAAGATATACACTATAATCAATAGCCATAGAATCCACCTATAGTTTTCTTATATTAGCTTTTTCAAATAATGTTTTATCATTCATCAAGGATAATTCATCAATTAAGTATGTTCCAAATGACCCTGTTCCTTGTTTATTATTTATAGTTGTTTGAGCAGCTATTTCTCCAGCTATGCCCATTACAACAGTTCCTGTTATTGCTGCAATTAATGGTTCTGTTATTGCTGCATATGCTGCTAATATACATCCAAGCATACAACCAGTTCCCGTAATATTAGACATCATTGCATCACCATTTTCAATCACATATACTTCATTCCCATCAGAAATTATATCTATTGGTCCTGATACTGCTATTGTTGTATCTAATTTTTTAGCTATGTTTTTTATTAGTTCTCCTTGTGATTCAAGTGTATCTTCATTTATTTTATCAGATTCTGCAACATCTACCCCTTTTGCTTTTGTACATTCATCTAGTATATTGAAGAACATTGCTATTGCTTTTATTTCAGATAAATTTCCTCTTATAATTGCGGGTTTTGCTTCTTTAATTAAAGTTATGGGTGTTTCATTTCTAATTTTACTAATTCCTACACCTACTGGGTCAAGTACGTAGGGTTTATTTGTTTCTTTTACTTTTTTAGCAGATTTTATCATTGTTGTTACTTGTTCTGATGTTGGTGTTCCTACATTGATTAGTAAGGAATTTGATATTCCTGTTATTTCTTCAGCTTCTTCAGGAGCATTTGCCATGATTGGTGATCCACCTACTGCAAGTACTGCATTTGCACAATCTGTAACTGTTACCACATTTGTTATGCAATGTGTTAGTGGACTATTAGTTCTTAATTGTTCCATGGTTTCTATTGTTTTTTCAATTATTGTTTCTTTCATTATAAATTCTCCTGTTTTTATTAGAAAAAGTAATTATAATTATGTTTTTTATATTTAATAAAATTATTTGAAAAAAAAAGGTTAATTTAATAACTATCTCTTAAATACATATTTATTCATCATAGGATATAGTATTTTGTATAGTTTTTCTGTTAATGGGAGTAATATGAATATATACATATATAAACTGAATACTACTGATATTAGATTTGAAATTCCACTAAATGCATATAATTGTTGGGCTAGTTCTGGATATATTGTTTGTAATGCAGATACTGCTGCTACATTCATACTAGCACTTCCAACTCCACATGCCATTGCATATGCATATGGATGTAATGGAATTATGTATGCTAATATATTTGCTATAATTGTAATAATTATAGTTCCTAGAACTGATCCTATTAGATATACAGCCATAAATCCTTTTACTTCTGGTGATTCAAATCCATATTTATCTATTATAACTGCCATTTGTGGTTCACGACATATCGAACTTGCCATGCCAATTGATTCTCTTTTAAATCCTAGTAGTAATGCTACAGGTAATGCTATAAATATACAACCTATATCCCCTAATTCTTCAAGAAGTAAACCTGGTCCTATACTCATAAGTAATGTAAAATTTTGACCACTTGATATAGCTAACTTTGCAATTAATGGACCAATTAATATGACTAGTAATTTTGAAGCAACTTTTGATTCTTTTTCCTGAATCCAAGTGTATTGTTTTATCAAATAAAGAAGTATTGCTAGTATTAATGAATATACAAGAGGCAATATTATAAAATTAATTCCATTATAAATATGAATCTTAGTTATTCCTATATATTCTGCTATAATAGCACAGAATAGTACAGATATATGAATTTTATAATTAAATAAATCATTGTTATTTTTTTTAGATTTTTTATTCATATAAATCACATTAAAACAGACAAAAATATTATATAAAATAATTCAGATGTTTAATTTTTAAATATTAATTTTTTTATAAAAAAAAGGTTTTTAAAAAGAAGGTAGTTTTATATCATGTGTGTATATAGTAAAACTCCTTGAGCTATGAGAGCGGATCCAAGATAAGTTCCTATAATTACAAAAAAAGTTACAATTACACCTCTTATTCCAACTTTTTTAAAGTCACCCAAATCCTTACCCATTGAAATACCAGCATATGCTAGTAGTACTGTTGTTAAAGATACTAAATCAACTCTTGATGTGTAATATATTAATAATCCAGAAATAGGTGACCAGGGTAATGCTACTATCAATCCAATTAAACTTATGTATATAATTGCAGGAATATTATATGGTATGAATTTTTCCATCATTAAACCTACTAGTGTAATAGCACATAACATAAACATTCCAATTAATGATTCTTGGAAGGGATATTGATAACCTACCCAATTACTTATAGCTGCCATGATTGAAAATATGAATAATATAAGAATCCATTCTGAAACCATTCTAACTGATAACATCTTTGACACTATTTACATATCCCCTTTATCTTCTTCAATTTTAAATATTTTTATTCGTATATTATTAATTATTGGTTCTAGCCACTTATACAACCACTCAGTTAATGGTATTGCAATTAATATGTATACATACATACCTGTAACCATGGAAATTAGATTTGTCATTCCACTAAATGCTTCAATTTGTGTGGCAAATGCTGGAAATATTGTTGAAACAGATGATACTGCTGCAGCATTCATACTAGCACTTCCAATACCACATGCCATTCCAAATGCATATGGATGTAATGGTAGTAAATATACTAAGACACTTACTAATAAACTTATGAATGGAGTTCCTAATACAGTTCCAATTAAAAATACTGAGAAGAAACCTTTAGTTTCTGGTGAATCCATTCCAAATCTATCTATAACCACAGCCATTTGTGGTTCACGACATATTGAACTTGTCATACCAATTGATTCTCGTTTGAATCCAAGTAATAATGCAATAGGCATTGCTGCAAATATTGTACCTAGATTACCTACTTCTTGTAAAAGAATCGCAGGTCCTGCATTAAATATAATCTGAATATTTTGACCACTAGCAATTGCTAGTTTAGCAAGCAAAGGACCTATTAATAACATCATAATAGTTCCTGATTTTTGTGATTGCTCTTTACCAATCCATTTAGCAGGTTTTGCCAAATAAAATGCTATGGCTAAAACTAATGAATATAATAATGGCATTAACACAATATTTATTCCACTTATATTTATTGTATAAATACCTATATATTCTGCAATTACTATACATAGTAAAATAGTTAGATGTAATTTATAATCTTTACGAGCAGCTACCAACTCATCTATTCCATCAGAGTTTTCATCTTTCTTGCCCAATTAATATCCCTCATAACAAATACGATAATATTAAGTTCATAATTATTATAACATATGTATAATTTTAAATTTTATATAGTCCGAATATAATTAATTATTAATTAATATTATATAAGTTATACTAATATAAAAACATTAATTAAAAAAATTGTTCTGAATGTTTAAACATTATTATATTTTTTTATTTTAATAAATATAAATACTCATCTATTTTAAAGTAATTTATAAAACAATTAATATATTTTTATAAGAATAAATTTACAAAAAAATAAAACTTAAAAAAACATTGAAAAAACACGTGTTAAAAACGTTGTATAACTACTTTATTTCAAATATAATTTGGATAAATATAATTATAATTAAAATAAAATAAAAATATAACAACAATTATAAAATAAAGAATATTAACTTTATAAAATATTAAACTAAGCTTAAAAACAAAGTATAGTAAAAACTACAAATAAAGCTTAAAAAAAGTCTATTTTTAAAAATAATAATTATTAATGCTTCATTTTGATAAAAAATGATTATTTAAAACATATGCATGAAATAAACCTCATATAATAGTTCTCAAAAAGTGATTTGATAATATTTTTTGTTCCTAAATAGTGCATAATTTAATGAAAATTAGTTCTCAAAATAAGAACAAAAATTAATAATGATTCTAAAAATAAGAACATTAATTCATACAATATGCACAAAAAAATAATTCAGAACATTCTCTAAAATTCAAAAAATTAACTTTTGATAAGTGATAATTTTACTTCAATTGAAAAATAAAGAAAATATTACATAAATAGTATCATAGCAGACACTTATCATTTAAAAAAAAATAAAATAAGTAGATTATAATAATACTTAATTAGATATACTTTGATTTTCAGAGATTTCCTTAACTTCAACAGCTTTTATATAATCACTGAAATCCCTATCATATAAAGATGCTGCTAACATTACAACTGCACAAGATCCAACATTATGCACTAAAGCACCAGTAATTGGATTTAATAATCCCAATACAGAACATACAATAGCTACTGCATTAATACACATTGAAATAGATATACTTAAATGAATTGTAAATAATGTGGAATTAGATAATTTTTTAAGATATGGTAATTTCTCAATATCATCACCAAGTAATGCAATATCTGCTGCATCAATAGCTATATCACTACCCATACCACCCATTGCTACACTTACATCAGCTGTTTTTAAAGCTGGAGCATCATTCACACCATCACCAACCATACAAACAGTTTTTTCCTCTGATTTAAGTTGCTCTACTATTTCCACTTTATTTTCAGGTAAAAGTTCAGAATAGATATCCGTTATTCCCACTTTACTTGCAAAATAATTTGCTGCTTTATGATTATCACCAGTAAGTAATGCAATATCCGTTTCAAGATCATTAGTTAAAGTACTTACTACCTCACCAGAATTTTCACGTAATACATCAGATAATCCTACAAGTCCAATTACAGTATTGTTTAATGCCACGACTATTGATGCTTTACCTTCATCACGTAATTCATCTAAATTAGTCATACAAATATCATCTATAATAATATTATTTTCTTCCATGAATCTAGTAGTACCAGAACGTATTTTATCTCCTTTATATTCTACTTCAACACCTTTACCAGGAATCATATTAAATTCATCAGGTTCAATATAATTTATTCCTTCTTTTCTACCATAATTTACAACAGCTTTTCCTATTGGATGTTCTGATTTAATTTCAGAGATTGTTACATATTTTAATAACTCTTGTGAACTTACATTATCAGTTAATGGTATAATATCAGATACTTCTAAATTACCATAGGTTAAGGTTCCTGTCTTATCAAAAGTTATACAATCTACTTTTCCCATGTTTTCTAATGCTTCACCTGATTTAATAAGAACACCATGTTTAGTTGCTTGACCAATTGCTGCCATAATTGCTGTTGGTGTTGCAAGTATTAATGCACATGGACAGAATACTACAAGTATAGTTACTGCTCTTTCAATATTCCATGTTACAAGATATGTTACTATTGCTATTGCTAATGCTACTGGTACTAACCATGTAGCCCATTTATCTGCAATTCTCTGTGTTGGAGCTTGTTTTTCATCTGCTTCTTGAACCATTCTGATTAATTTTTCAAGAGATGAATCCTCCCCAATTTTTGTTGCCTTAATATCAATTGATCCATATAAATTCAATGTTCCTGAAAATACTTCATCATTAATAGTTTTATCTAATGGTAATGATTCACCAGTCATCACTGATTGATCTACAGAGGTATTACCATCTATAATTACCCCATCAACAGGTATTTTTTCTCCAGGACGTACTCTTAAAATATCACCTTTATTAATTTCAGATGCATCAATTAATTTTTCTACTATTTGACCATTTTCTGTTACAATTATTCTTCCTTGTTGTGGTTTAAGGTCAATTAAATCTTTTAATCCTTGTTTTGATTTATTTACTGTATAATCTTCTAGAAGTGCTCCTAAAGCCATAATAAATACTACTTCACCAGCTGCAAATATTTCACCAATCATTAATGATGCAAACATTGCCATTACAATTAGTAATGCTGATGATACCCAGTGTTCATATACAAGTCTACTGAGTGCTAAGTATAATAGTGGAAGTCCAGAAATAATAATTGTTACCCATGCAGGATCTACAGGTAATGTATGATTAGTGAATAACAGTATTAAACTGAATAATAGGAATACACCTCCCACTGCAGTCATCTTGAGTCCTTCAAGAAAATGCATTAATTCTTCAAATTTTTTCATCATAAGTATTACTCCTTTATAAGTATTTTGTAATATAATTAATACTTTAGTAATACAGGTATATAAAAAGATTTACTAAAAAGTAATACTTTTGTATTACAATAATAACAAAATAGGGGTGAAATTAGGGAAAGTGGAATAAAAAATAAGTTAAAATTTAAAATAAAATAAGCAATATATAAACACAACACAAGAAAAATAAAGTGGAATTAATCTATTTAATCCATTCCATTATATTCTCTTGTAAATGTTGTCTTCTTCTGATTTTTACAATTAATAAAATACTTCCATTCTATTTTATCACCATCATGTAAACTATATGCATCAATAATCACATCAGGAATTTCAACATACATAGGTTTATTTTCATCATCATTTTCTCTTTTTACTCTTTTATTAAAGGATAATTCCATAATACATTTACCTCCTCATCATAACTTACTTAATTCTTCATCAATTTCTCCAATTGAATTCAATTTCTTAGTAATCTTATCTTTTAATTCATTAATTTCATCTTCAATACTTTTAATCTCCTGATTTAAAATGAATTTTTGAATTTCTAACTTCCCTTCTTCGGTCTTTGACCATTCTTTAGCATTTTCTACAAATTCTTCTTTAGTCATACCCATTTCTTTTAAAGCATCAGCCTGATCATTAGCAAAATTAGTAAATATTTTCTCTAATCTATCATCCATATTATTCTCTCATTAAAATTATTTAATATTATATTAAATAATTATTTTATTAATATATTTCTAATAACAAATAATAATTTTAAAACTAAGAATTTTTCTAAAAAAAGTAAGGGATATGAGAATAAATATTTATTTAAAGTTAAGACTACTTAATGTAGTGTTAAATGGACCTTCTGCTTCATCATACACAGAAGTTGGTGCTTGATTTAAAACTCTGAAATAATGTCCATCCACTTCAAACCAAGTATCTTGATATTTAGTATAAGTTACAGTATATATAAATTGATGAGCTGTTTGTCCATTCAAATCAAATGTAGATTGATTTAATAATTGGAAATCACCTGTTCCTGACATTATTCCATACAAACTATCTGTTTTATAAGCTTCATCAATTGTTACACCATCAGGTAATGAATCCATTTTAGTAATTTCTGTTTTAACAATAACTACATCCGTAGCATTAGTGGTACTTGTATTTAAAACTGTACCATTAGCAGTTAAATCTTCTACATTACCATCATAATAACTATATTGTGAACTATTTCCTGGATTTAATAACAAACTAGATGGACTACTTGATAAAAATGGTGTTTTTAGTGGATCATCATATTCATAAACAGTCCATGATTTACTTAAATCAAAAGACATATCTGAATCCTCAAAATGTTTTATATTGCCATTTTCTTGAATATAAGATGGTGTTAATACAAAAAATCCTGCAATAAAAACTACTGATAAAACTAGTAATACTGGTAATATTATTTTTTTCAATATAAAAACCTCTAATCTCGTTTATATAAATTATTATCTTTAGAATCCATAGTAACTATAAGTGGTCCAAATTTTTCAACATCTAATTCCCATATAGCTTCAGGCATCCCTAAATCCAGCCAATTAACAGAATCAACATTATTAATACTATTCACATATAATGCAGCACAACCTCCAACTGCTGTAAGAAATACACAATTATTATCAACAAGTGCTTTCTGAGTATTTTCATCCATTCCACCTTTACCTATAATTGCTTTTACACCCATTGAAAGAACTTCTGGTTCATAAGGATTCATACGCATACTAGTTGTAGGGCCAATAGCTACAATATTATAATTGTCTTCTTCTTTTTTAATAATAGGACCTGCATGGAATAACACTACTCCTTCTAAATCAATAGGAGCTCCTTCCTCTATTATTCTTTTATGTGCACTATCACGTGCAGTATATATTTTTCCTGTAAGATAAACTGTATCTCCTGCTTCTAATTTATTTATATCATTATTAGTTAATGGCGTCTTTAATTCATATTCCATGATTATCTCCAATATTATTTTTTAGTAAAAAAAATCAATAAAAATCTTATTATATAATATTATATGATTAATTTATTATTATTATTTTCTTAATAAAAGTATATACAGAGATAAAAATTAATAACATATATTAATATACATTATACTAATAAAAAAAAATTTAAGAGGTATTAAAAATTAAATGGCATTAACAGATCGAATAATGAACACCTCTAAATATCTAATTAAATTACCTGAAACAAAGAGTTCTTTACTTCTTATAATTATAGTAAGTTTTATTACTGGAGGTATCTCTAGTTGTTTAGAACCTGGACTTTCTCTTAATTCATTAGCATATTACTTTCTCAGTGGTGGAGCAACAACATTTTTCCTCTTGGGAACCACAGCAATAGCTTCTGGTGGATTAGTATATACACTTGTAAACAAACTAAACAAGAGACATATAAAACAAAAACAAGCAATGTTTTTATCATTTATAGGTATGTTAATTGTATGTATATTATATATTATAGGATATATTATATCAGTAGTAACAAACATTACATTACTTAATTTTTTAGTACTAGGTATTCTATTCACATTTGCCATAGAATCCATGATATTATGGGCAACATCAAATATACGTTATTATCAAGGAATATTAATAGGTGCAATACAACCCATACTTATACTTAGTATGTTAGTGTTAATTAACTACATTACATTTGCAACCATAAGCATTAATGCAGTATTATCATTATATCTTAAAGCAATACTTGGAGCAATAGTTTTAGCTATAGCAGTTTATGCATTTGTAGAAATAATACAATCACCCATCAAAAATAACTTAGGTGTTGGAGGTTTAGAATTACTAAGCCTATTTGTTGCACAGATAAGTGATGGATCACAGGGCATGGAACAAATATTTAATGAAATTGGTGAAGAAATAGATACAAGTGTTAGTTTAATAAGTTTTAAAACAGAAAAAGGTATTAAAGCAAATTACATATCACCAGGCGTACATCCAGGACCTGTAGGCTCTATTGGAGGTAGTAATTTACCAACAATTGTTGCAAATCAACTAGAAAATTTCAGTATAATTGCTCATGGAGCAGCTACTCATGATTTTAATCCTGTTACAGAAAAAGAAGTAGATAAAATAACTGAAGCAATAAATTCAATATTACCTAATCTAAAATACTCTGATAAAGCAAGTAAATTTCAAAGAATAAAATCACAAGATGCAAAACTAGGAGTTCAACAATTCAATGATGGACTAGTATTATTAACCACATTTGCACCAAATCCTGGTGATGATATAGATTATGGTATAGGGCTAGCATTATCTTATCAAGCAAAAGCACAAACTGGTGTAAAAGATATAGTCTTTGTTGATTGTCATAATTGTCTAGAAGGAAACTATGATAGACTACTTGCTGGACAAAACAGAGTAACACAACTAGAAAATGCTATTGAACAAATAAATCCAAATCAAGAACTATATCCAATAAAAATGGGCTATGCATATAATCCACTTGATGAAATTCCAGTAAAAGATGGAATTGGTGAAAGTGGAGTAAAACTAATGTTAACAGAAGTAGATACACAAAAGATGCTCTATGTTGTATTTGACGGTAATAACATGCAAAAAGGTTTTAGAGAACAGATAATAACAACAATAAAAGAAAAATATCCTGAAATTGACATGATAGAAGTCATGACAACAGACACACACCTTGTAAACACAATATCTGGTGGAGGATTAACAGTAGGTAGTAAACACCAAGAAATACTACTTAAAGAAATACTTAAACTAATTCCTAAAGCAATAAATGATTTAGAATATGTACAAGTAGCATCAGGAACTGCTAAAATACAACTAAAAGCATTTGGTCCAAACAATTCAACACAACTAGTAACAACATTATCATCAATTCTATCAGTAGCTAAATTATTAGCACCCCTAGTATTTCTAGTTGCTGCATTAATAACAATATTCGGGATATTTAGAATATAACCACCACTTCCATTACTTTCATTTTTTTATCTTTTCAGTTATTTCATGTTCAAAATAAAATTTGAAATTATGAAATAGAGTTACATTTATGAATTTTGATTGAGAATCTATAGAAGGTTTGCTAAAATATATTCATTAATATAAAATTTTTATTTATTTTAAAACTATAAATACATTGAAAAACTTTAAAAAATAAATTATACAAAATATTAATAAAAAACATTAATTTTATAAAAATAATAAAAATAACAATAAAAAATTAAAAATATACAAGATAAAAAAGTAATACAATACACCAATTTATATCATAAACTAAAAAAAATAACAAGATTTATATAGTTAATTAAGATAATAATAAATTATAGTAAAAAAAATATATTAATTTGAAACAAATATATTTTGTCATAATAGGTGATATAAATGGTAAAAACATTAGAAAATTTAGCAAAAGCATTTGTAGGTGAAAGTCAAGCAAGAAACAGATACACTATGTACTCTAAAGTTGCAAAAAAAGAAGGATATGAAAAAATAGCAGAAATATTCCTTTTAACTGCAGATAACGAATTCCAACACGCAAAAGTATTATTCAAAATGATTCAAGAATTAAAAGAAGACAAAGATGCATTAGACATTGATACAGGAGTATGCTTAGACTACGGAACAACTGCAGAAAACCTAGCATCAGCAGCAGCTGGAGAAAACGAAGAAGCAACATCAATGTACCCTGAATTTGCAGATATTGCAGAAGAAGAAGGATTACCAATAATTGCAGCAAGATTAAGAAATATAGGATTAGTAGAATCCCACCATGAAGCAAGATACAAAAAATTATTAGCAATGGTAGAAGGAAAAACATTTTTCAACAGAGATCAAGAAATTACATGGGTATGTAGAAAATGTGGATTTGTATTCAAAGGAGAAAAACCACCTGAAAAATGTCCAATTTGTGAACACCCAACAAGCTACTTTGAATTATCAGTAGATGAATTCTAAAACTGAAAAATACAAAAAATAAATTCTTAAATAGGAGAATAAAAATTATGGTAGATTTTGATTTCACAAACATAATACAATGTAAAAATAGTGGAAATGTAATGGAACTTATCTATCCAGGACCTACTGTAGATGTGAACCATGTAAATATTGTAGAAGCAAAAACAGAAGGAGAAGGAGAAGCAAAACATTTACCTGTAATTACAAGAGTAGATGATGGATACACTGTGAAAGTAGGAGATATTGAACATCCTATGGATGAAGATCACTACATAGCAGTAATTGAAATCATTGCAGATGGACAAGTTCACAAACAATACTTAAAGCCAGGTGACAAACCAGAAGCAACATTCAAAATACCAGAAGCAGAAAATATTACTGCAAGAGAATTTTGTACTAAACATGGCCTCTGGCAAGTTTAATAACCCCCACCTTTTTTTTAACTTTTTTAAAAAAAAATTAATCTCAAATAAGGATTAAAAGAAATATTTAGATAAAAATTATATGTGATTGACTACTAAATTAATAATGAATATAACCCATATTCATATGAAAAAATAGGATGTATAAAAAATGATTATAAAAGCAAAAGCACCAAAAATAGCTGAAGGCATATATTATGTAGGAACTAATGACTGGGATAGACGAGAATATCATGGATACACATTACATGGAACAACGTACAATGCATTTCTCGTATTTTCAGGAGATGAATGTGCATTAATAGATAATGTATATCCAGGAAAAATATACTCAGCACAAATGTGGGGAAGAATACAAAATGCATTTGAAGATCAAGGAAAAGAAATGAAAATTGATTACATTATCCAAAATCACGTGGAAAAAGATCATAGTGGAGCATTAACAGAAATTCATGAAAAATTCCCTGATGCACCTATATACTGTACACCAATAGCAAAAATAGGACTCATAAAACACTATCCTGATCTTGCTGATGCAACATTTATAACAGTTGAAACTGGAGATTCATTAAAAGTAGGTGAAAAAACATTCGCATTCCTTGACGCAAAAATGTTACACTGGCCAGATAGTATGTTCACATTTTTACAAGAAGATGGAATTCTATTCTCAAATGATGCATTTGGACAACACCTATGTAAAATGGATAGATATGACTATGAAATACCAGAAGCAGAATTAATGGAAGCAGCACAAAAATTCTATGCAAACCTACTTACACCATTAACTCCATTATTAAATAAAAAACTCGCAGAAGTAGTAGAACTAGGATTACTTGAACAGATAAAAACAATTGCACCATCTCATGGACAAATATGGACAGAACCAATGAAAATTATTGAAGCATACCAAAACTGGGCAAGTGGAGTTTGTCAAAGAGATCAAGCAACTTTAATTTATGATACAATGCACTTCTCCACACAATACATGGCACATGCAATTGCTGAAGGATTAATGTCACAAGGTGTAGATGTAAAAATGCATTACTTAAAAGAAGATGAAAGAAGTGAAACTGTAAAAGATATTCTTGAAAGTAAAGCTGTGCTTATGGGAGTGCCTACACTATTTAATAAGGTATTTCCAAGTATAGCAGATGTATTATTATACACTGATGAATTACAATTTGCAAGAACTGGAATAAAAAGATTAGGAGCAACCTTTGGTTCCTTTGGATGGGGAGGAAATGGTCCTGCATGGTTAAATACTAAAATGGAAGAAGCAGGATTTGAAATGGTTGATAATCTTGAAATTCAATATGTTCCAAGTGATGAAGATTTAGAAAAATGTTTTGATCTAGGTGTAAAAATCGCTGAAGAAATAAAAAAAATGTAAGTTAACTTACATTTCCCTAAACTCCCCTTTTTAAAAAAATATGAAATATGTATTAAAATTATTATTTAAAAAAAAGAATATGAAATTTAATTATTTTTCATGTGATAACTCTTCTTTCTGTTTTTCCTCAATGATATGTTCAATCATTGAATCAATAGTATTAGTTACATCAATATTTTCAATTACAGGAACAGAATATTTATGTGCTTCACCAACTATATAATCATGAGTTTTACGTATTGCTGTGAAGTGTTTTAAGTATCTTTTTAATGGTCTTCTTGCCCATAATTGACGACATCTTGAATAAAATCTACTTTTATGAATTTCTTCATCAGATAATGATAATACAAATAAATGTACATTAGGTGTATTTAGTAATTCTTCATCAATAAATCCAGGTACAATATGAACACCTTCTATAACTATACTTATACCTTCTTTTATAGCTCGTTCAACAACCCCTGTTAATCCAACACTTACTGTATTAACATGGTCTTTAAATCCCAATAATGTTTTATCAAATTCGGGTGGTGCTGGAGTTGTTAATGCATCTGCTGCGGTATAACTAGATTCAAATAATGTTGGACATAATTCTTTAGATACCATTTTTCGCATTACTTCACGAATCATATCAGTACTTAGCATATTTTTAATTCCTAGTTTATTAGCTAGTTCAAATGAAATAGAAGATGTTCCAATACCTGATGCACCACCTATTAGTATAATTAAAGGATCCTCTGATCGTCTAATTGCCTTCCATGTTAAATATTTTTTAGCTAATGATGGATTTTCTTGTTCTAATCTATCTTTAACTTTATTGATTAAATCAACGATAGATACTACTGTAGTTCCTTCTTCTTCAAAAGATTTTTCTATTTCTACTGCTATTTCATAAGCTTTCCCAGGTTCTACTTCAGAACGTACTAATGATTTAGAAAGTATACCTTTTGAAAAGGGTTCTTGATATTTTTTCCCACCTATTTCTCCTTCAACCAATAACATAGTATCACCACCTAAACACTTATTTTTTTTAATAATATTTTTATTAATTATGATATTTATATATTATTAGCAAAAATTAGTGATTTTTTTTAATTAATGTTTAATACTAAAATTTTGATAAAAAGTAAATTTATTAAAAAGATTTTTAGAAATAAAAAATAAAAAAAATTATAAAAAAAGTATATTAGTTTATCTATGCTACAGGTTCAAATACATCTTTACCTGCACCACATAACGGACAGGTCCAATCATCTGGTAAATCTTCAAATAATGTTCCTGGTTCTATTCCGTGGTCTGCATCTCCTTTTTCTGAATCATAAACCCAACCACATAACATACATTTATATTGTACCATATTGATATCCTCCTATTTTAATATTTAAATATATTATCTCCTTAGTTAATATATTTAACAGTGATTCATTTATGAAAAATAAGATGAAATATTGAATTAAATGAAAAAAATAGTCCAAAATATAAATTAAAAAATATTAAAAAATAAAAGAATTAGGATAAGAGTTATTCTAGTTCAACAAATGTATTGTAAGATAATTCTTTGTCTAATAATAATTCTTCAGATTCTACTAAGATTTTAACGAGGCCATTTAATGGTGTGGAGTTAATTAATGTAATTTCACTTTCAATAGTAATTCCAAGATTTAATAAGTCCTGAATTTTATTATTGTCTCCTCGAATAAATTTTACTTTACCTACTTGTTTTGGTTTCATATTACCTACTGCTATTAAATTCTCAACTCTACGTGATATTTCCTCAATACTATGTATTGTTGAACATTCATAACAGGAAGATATGTTTAAATCACAGACAGGTATTATATTATGATCATCGGGACATTGATTAGGATATCCTAATAGTTGACATAACTTTCTTTCAGCTTCATCTGATAATGAATGTTCCATAGCACAGGCTTGTTCATGTAAATCTTCCATGTCTAAGCCTAATGTTTCATAAAGAAATGTTTCAAGAAGTCTATGTTTACGTACTATGCTTTTTGCTATTTTATAACCTTTATCTGTGAGTTTTACTCCTTTGTATTGGTAGTAATTAACATAACCTTCCTCTTCTAATTTTTTAAGCATTTGAGTTACACTACCTGGAGCTATATCTAAATCTTTTGATATTTCAGTTGTTTTTGCCATATCTCCAGCTAGACTTTTTTTATAAATGGTTTCTAAATATTCTTCAATATTTTCACTTATTTCTTTTCCATGCATTTTAAAACACTTATCCATTATTTTCCCATAATTTTAAAATGTTAATATAAACTATTTTATTTTAATATATTACTATTTAGGTTAATGTTACTATAAATAATTATATTATATAATCCACCTATTTTAAAAACATTTTTCTTAAGTCTTTTCTAAGTAATTTCCATCCATTAACTCTTGGAAGTTCTTCAGTTGTAAATATTTTTCTTGGTATTTTATATCGTGCAAGATTTTCTCTTGCATATTCAAGCAAACCATCTACATCTTCTTTATTTTTCCATATAACTGCAGCTACAGGTATTTCTCCACGATGTTCATGTGGAAAACTAAATACTGCTATTTCATCAACAGATTCATATTTAAGTAGTGTTTCTTCTACTTCTGTTGGATATATTTTCCAACCAGACATAATTATCATGTCTTTTTTACGGTCTGTTATGAATAACCGATTATCTTTATCTAAAAATCCAATATCTCCTGTTAAAAACCATCCATTTTCAAGAAATGTTTTTTTATTTGCTTCAGGTTTATTCCAATACCCAATGGCTGTTGATGGTCCTCTTAAAGCTATTTCTCCTGTTTCATTTTTATCTAATTCTATTTCCGGATTATTAGAATCCACTATTTTTACTTCACTAAAACATACTGGATGACCTACACTTTCAAATTTATCTGCAAATGCATAATCTTCTGGACGTATTACTGTTCCTGTTCCTATTACTATTGTTTCGGATAATCCATATGCATTTAACACTGCAATTCCATATTTTTTATAGAATTTTTTCCATATTTCTTTATGAAGAGGTCCTCCTCCAGAAATAATACTTTCTACAGTGTATAATTTATTTCCAACTAAATCAGGATTTGATACTATTGAATGAATCACAGGTGGCATTCCTGTTGCATGAGTCACATGATTTTCAAATATTATATCTAAGTATTCTTCGAATGTGTATTTACTTTTTGTAATACATAATGCAGCAGAGCGTAGTGCTGATATTGCCCATGATATACCTACATGTGCCATTGGATAAATACAGAACATTACACTATTATGATTCATTTTTAATACATCACATTCATTTTGTATTGCACTAAACCAATTACCATGAGTTAACATAGCTCCTTTAGGTTTTCCTGTTGTTCCACTAGTATATTGAAGTTGACATAAATCATCCCAACTAGTATTACATGCCTCTAATATTGGTGCATCAACATATTCATCCATTGAATGAATTAAATAAGATTCAATAGATAAATCTGCTATATTTTCATCAGTTATTATTAATTTAGCATCTGAATCATCAATAAAGTATTGTAATTCATTTTTTGTATATATTCTATTGGTTGGTATAGCTACTGCACCAATACGCCACAAGGCCAATAATGAAAATAAGTATTCCGGACCATTTGGTAAATATATGAGAACTCTATCTCCTTTTAATATTCCTAAGTTTATTAATTTTCTGCCTATTTCTGAAATTATCCCTAAAATATCTCTAGAATTATACCTTTTATTTCTATCTATACAATAATAAACTGGTTTATCTAATCTACATGCATTTGCATCTAAAAATGTGGTTACATTTATCATGAAACTAATACCTTCCAAATATTTTTTTAAAGTACTAATTTATATATTTCTAATTGATTCTATTAAAATTATTATATAATTAAAAATAGTAATATAATATTAATTAAAAAAATGGTACTAAAATATCCAAGTTTATAAAAATTAACAAGACTAATTGATTACTATGAATACAGCAAGTAAAATCATAAAAAATTCAAGTTTACTAATAATTGCTACAATAATCAATAATTTAATGACATTTATATTAACATTATTCACAGCACGGTATCTTGGAACATATAATTATGGAATCATATCTTCAGCAATATCTATTGTTGGAATTTTAACAGTATTCACTGATTTGGGACTTGCAACATATGCTATACGTGAAGTTTCACGAAACACCTCATTGACAAGTAAATACTTTGGTACAGTATTATTTTTTAGAGTAATATTTTCCTTAATTGTATTTATATTCTATATCATATTCATATTAAATAGTAATTTTAATTATGAAACTACTCTTGTAATGATTCTTTTCGGTATTTATATGGTGATAAGTTCACTAACATATTGTTATAATTCATTATTTCAGAGCAATGAACAAGTACAATACCAAACAATTGGTACTGTAGTATATAGTGTATCTGTTTTATTAATCATATTACTAATAATATTCTATAATGGTAATGTTATAAGTGTTGCAGCAGGCTATCCTATAGCAATGTTTTTATCTTTCATATATACAACTTATGCTGCAATAAAACATTATCCTAAATTCAAAGTATCATTAGAAAAATCATTTATAAAAGAATTATTTGTTAAAGGAATACCTTTTGGAGTATCTGCAGCATTCACATCAATATATTTTTGGATAGCTCAAATTATATTGACATATATGTCTAATAGTACATCTGTAGGATTATTTAGCTCTTCACAGAAACTTTTACTTATAGTTGCAGCAATTCTTACATTGTTCTTTAATGTAATATTCCCTGTAATGAGTAGATTATTTACTACTGATAAAAAACAATTAAAACACTTATATCATAAAGTAATGAAATATGCTTTGATAATGGGAATAGGTATGGCTATAATTGTTTCATTCTATTCGGCAGATATTATTTATATTATTTATGGATCAGAATATGTTGTTGGTTCCGGAGCTTTAACCATACTTATATGGGCTGGAATGTTTATGTTTCTTAGTAATATTTCATCAACAATGCTTGGAGCTATCAATAAACAAGTTACTGTTACTAAAATTACAGGAGTTGGTGCTTTATTCAGTGTAATTTTAAATATAATTATGATTAATAAATATTCTTATATTGGTGCAAGTATTAGTACTGTACTTACTGAATTTTTAATTGTTGTGTTAATGTTATATGCATTGTCTAAAACAGAGTTTAAACTAAGTCTGAAAAAATCAATAATTCCTATAATTCAAGTAATAATTTCAAGTATTTTTATGACTGTTGTAATAGTTATATTTAATTTTCCATTTATTATTGGAGTTTTAATAGGATTACTTGTTTATATTATTGCATTATTTATAACAAGAGCTATTGATTCAGAAGATCGTGATATTATATATAATTTCATTGAGGAAATTATAAATAAATAATATTCTTTTTATTTTTTTTGAATACTTAATTAAAATCATTTGAAAGTAAATAATTATTCTTTTTTTAAAAAAAATATCCTATTTTATAGTATAATCAATTTAAAAAATATATCTATTATTGTTTATTTAAAAAAGGTAGATGGGGGTGAGTAAATATATAATTGGTGATAAGAATGTTATGTTGATGATAAATTGTACATTATTTAGTAGTATAAATCAACTAACCAATCAACACTAAGATACCTTTCTCCTGTATCAGGTAATATTGCTACAATTGTTTTACCTTTATTTTCTGGTCTTTTAGCTAGTTCTAATGCTGCAAATACATTTGCACCTGAAGATATTCCTGCAAGAATTCCTTCTTTTTGTGCTAAAGCTATTGTTGTGTTTCCTGCATCTTCATCAGCTACTGTGAGTACTTCATCAACTACATCTAAATCTAATGTATCTGGTATAAATCCAGCACTTATTCCTTGTATTTTATGTACTCCTTTTCTTCCTTCAGTTATTACTGGTGATGCAGCTGCTTCTACTGCTACTGCTTTAAAATCTTCTTTTAATGGTTTTATGGACTTAGCAATTCCTGTTATTGTTCCACCAGTACCTGCTGCTGCTACAACAATATCTACATTTCCTTCAGTGTCTTTATATATTTCAGGTCCTGTTAATTTTTCATGAATTTCAGGATTTGCTTGATTTTCAAATTGTTGTAATATTATGGAATTTTCAATTTCTTCATTTAATCTTTCTGCTTCTTTGATTGCTCCTGGAATTCCATCTGCTGCTGGTGTTAATATTAAATCTGCTCCAAAGATTTTCACTAGTTTTCTTCTTTCTATTGAGAATGATTCAGGTAATACTATTTTTAATTTATATCCTTTTGCTGCAGCTGCAAATGCTAATGCTACACCTGTATTACCACTTGTTGGTTCTATGATTGTTGTATCTTTGTTTATTTTTCCTTTTTTCTCTGCATCTTCTATTAAAGATACTGCTACTCTATCTTTTACACTACTTACTGGATTAAATGATTCTACTTTTACTAGTACTTCTGCTTCTAGTCCTTCAGTTAAATTATTTAATCGTACTAATGGAGTATTACCTATTGTTTCTGTAATATCATTTGCTATTGGTTTTTTTAATATTTCTATATTTTCTATTGCCATTGTTCCACTCCTATTTTTTTTTGATTTGTATCATTATTATCTTTAATTTTATTTTTGTTAAGTAATTCTATTATATTTAAATGTATAATTTTTTTTATTGATTAACATTGAAAAAAAATATAACAATAGTTATATTTTTAAATAATAAAAAAATAAATTAACTCATGTTTTAAATAACACTGTTAATTTTTTAAATATATTACATAATTATAGTATTCATTAAACAATTATGATTAATATAGTATATAAATTTAACGAATAAATATACTTAAAAAACAATTAATTAAATATAAGTTAATTTCTTTCTTTATTTTAATAACAATTATTCTTACATATACTATTTTAATATATAAACTATATAAACTTAACGATTGTTATATTCAAAAAAATAAGATAATAATCCATAGATAAATTATTATAACAATGTTAATATACTAATAAATACAAAAAATACAATAAAAAAATACAAATAAGAAAAATAACTAAATGATTAATATAAAACAAGAGGATTAAAAAAATGTTTGATATACTAAAAGAAGACATAAATACTGTTTTCGCAAATGATCCAGCAGCTAAAAGCAAAATAGAAGTAATATTATGTTATCCTGGATTACATGCATTGTGGCTTCATAAAATTGCACACTGGTTCTGGAAAAAAAATAATAAATTATTAAGCAGATTTATATCACACATTAATAGATTCTTAACAGGAATTGAAATACATCCTGGAGCTACAATAGGTCGTAGATTCTTTATAGACCATGGAATGGGAGTGGTTATTGGAGAAACCACAATCATAGGAGATGATGTTTTATTATACAAAGGAGTTGTACTAGGAGGTACAAGCCTTGAAAGTAAAAAAAGACATCCAACTTTAGGAAATAATGTAGTAGTTGGAACTAATGCAATAGTACTTGGAGACATAGAAATAGGTGATAATTGTCAAGTAGGAGCTGGAGCAGTAGTAACAAAACCAGCACCAGCCGGATCTACAATAGTAGGAATTCCAGGAAAAACATTAGAATCAATCAGAAAACAAACAAAACAAAAACATGACCTTGAACATGGAAAAATACCTGATCCTATCACAGAAATACTAAACTTATTAATTCAAAGACAAGAAGAACTAGAAGAAATAGTATATCATGAAAATCGTTCAGCTGAAGATAGAAAACGAATGTATAAAGAATTACAAGAACTAGCAAAAAACACTTATGATCATGAAAAATAAGAGGATAATAAAAAAATATCCTCATTTAAAATAAATATTTACACTTCTTTCACCAGTAGATGAATTAATCCACTTAATCTCTGTATTATAATACCAACGATTTTTTAAACTAACATAATAATAAGTAGATTTACCATTAAAACTAATTTTACAAGGAACCAAAACACGAACTTCCTTTGTTTCATCATCCGATAAATCTACATAAGAATATAAATAATGATTACCACTAACTAACCTATAATAAATTTTCATATCCACTGGACACTTAATACTAATAACTTTAGAAGAACCATAATCTGATGAATAAATCATCCTAACATTATTTGAAAGTTCAATCAAAGTATTTTTAACTTCAACAGTATTTTTAATATCACTTATATCATCTATTTCATCAATACATAAAGGTATAGAAATTATGGATAATATAATCATAGATATAATAAAAATTAATAAATACTCTACAGCAATTTGACCATATTTATCCATTAAATCAACTCCATTATAAATAAAAATACTTGAAATATATTTCCAAATAATAAAGTTATAATAAGACCCACTAAAATAAAAGGTGCAAATGGTAAACCTTTTTTAATAGGTACATTTGAAATAAAATTACGCTCATTTAGTTTCTTTAGTAATAAAATATCATTATCTTCTAAACCTGCAGCATTTGCATAAATTATAACTTCACAAAGACTATTATTTTTTAGTTTATTAAACCATGATAATTCATTGAAATAATACTGATTATCATATCTACATAATGGATATGCTAGAATCATACCATTATTTAAACAAGACACATCATAAAAATCAGTGAATACCTTATTAAATAATCGTATTTTCATAATATTTCTTATAATAACTATAAATTCAATTATTATAAATTGACTTAAAAATATTAAAAAATTTCCCTCAATACATTCCCATATTAAAACTATAATTGTAAATAAAATAATAACATATTTATTTTCTTTAAATAATTTATTCATTAAACATAAGAATATAATCATAATTATTAATTTTAAAAGTATATTATCTACATGACATGAACCAATTAATATAGAACTAATTATTAATAAATCCAAATTAAAAATACATTCTTTAATCTTGATAGTGTTCTTTAAATCTTTAATTAAAAATGGTTTTCTTTTTAATATAATATAAAACATAATTACTACAATTAATGGCATTACTGAAAAAATACTACTTATAATTACCCATAAACTAGGAATACTATCCTCTAAAAAATAAAAGGGTAATTTTAAAAACCCAATACGATACATAGGTACAATATCTAAAAACTCTGGAATAAATAAAGTAGATATTGCAGTGAGTAATTTAACATCCCCTCCGGCCCATACACCTAAATACCATAAAGTATAAGATATTATAAACGTGATAATGACAGAAATATAATAAAATAAACTAAATTTATTAATTAAAAGATGATAAATGCTAACAAGCATTAAACCTATTAAAATAGTAGTTAAAGTTAATTTATTTGGTATAATATTCCATTTAATATCAGTATATGTTGATATACTACAACATACTACTATAATTACTATTCCTAAGATTTTTATTAAAATATCTAAATTCATAACTTACTTAAATTAAAAAAAAGGGAAAGAGAAAGATTATATTTTATTTTCTTTATTAATCTTTGCTGCATTAATGAATGATTTGAATATAGGATGTGCTTTATTTGGTCTTGATTTAAATTCAGGATGGAATTGACATCCTAAGAACCATGGATGATTTTTAAGTTCAATCATTTCTACTAAGAAATCATCAGGAGATGTACCTGATATAATAGCTCCAGATTTAATTAATGCATCTCTATATTCATTATTTACTTCATATCGATGTCTATGTCTTTCTGAGATTTGAGTATCTTTGTATGCTTCATAAGCAATAGTTCCTTCTTTTATTTTACATGGATAAGCACCAAGTCTCATGGTTCCACCCATATTATTGATTTTCTTTTGTTCTTCCATCATATCAATAACAGGACATGTTGAATTTTCATCAAATTCAGTACTATTAGCATCTTCATAACCATTTAATTGAGCAATAGCAATTGCCATAGCATGTAAACCTAGACATATACCAAAGATAGGTATGTTATTTTTAATTGCATATTTCACGGTTTCAATTTTACCTGTAATTCCTCTTTCACCAAATCCACCAGGTATTAATAAACCATCATATTGATTTAATGAATCTAAATTAAATTCATTATCTGCTTTTATCCAATCAATTTCAACATTAACTTTATTAGCTGCACCTGCATGCTTTAAAGATTCACGTATACTGATATATGCATCTTCTAATTCTACATATTTACCTACAACAGCTATCTTTACCTTAGGTGTTTCTATTTTTAAATCTTCTACAATTTGACTCCATTCATATAAATCTGCTTTTTCAGGAGCTTCTATATTCAATCTATTTAAAACATAATTTCCTACATTGGATGAATACATAACTAATGGTACTTCATAGATTGAATGAGCATCAGGCGTATTAATTACAGCTTCAAATGGTACATCACAGAAATGTGCTATTTTCTCTTTAAGATTTTTATCTAAAGCAAGCTCAGATCTACATACAATCATGTCAGGATTTATTCCTAAACCTCTTAATTCTTTAGTACTGTGTTGTGTTGGTTTAGTTTTAAATTCTTTTGCAGCTTTTAAGTAAGGAACATATGTCACATGAACAAACATACAATTTTCATGTCCTTCTTCATTTTTAAGTTGTCTTGCTGCTTCTATAAATGGTTGACTTTCAATATCACCAACAGTTCCACCAATTTCCACCATGACAACTTCTGCTTTTGTTTTTTCAGCAACATTTCTTATCATTAATTTAATTTCATCAGTAATGTGTGGTATAATTTGTACACATGCACCAAGATATTCACCTTTTCTTTCTTTTTCTATTACTGATGAGTAAACTTTACCTGTTGTAATATTTGCTTTTCCAGATAATTCTACATCAAGGAATCTTTCATAGTGTCCTAAATCTAAGTCACATTCCATCCCATCATCAGTTACATAAACTTCACCATGTTGATAAGGATTTAATGTACCAGAATCCCAATTAAGATAAGGATCAATTTTTATTGCTGTTACGTTAACGCCATATGATCTTAAAATTCTTCCAATTGATGCTGAAGTAATTCCTTTTCCAATGGAACTTACTACACCACCAGTTACTACTATATACTTTGACAAAATATCAACTCTTCCCTTTAATGTTGTAATATTATTAATATAATTTATGGTTATTTGAATAATATACTAATACTTAGACTAAATTATATTAATTATTTAATATATATTTTTGTAAAATTTATAAAAAATTTACTGTTACTTTAATATTTATAACTTATTATATTTAGATTTTACATTTAATAAGTCAATGTCTAAAAAAAAGTTTTATAAAAAAATATTTTTAAAAAAAAATTAGAAATAATTAATTAACAATTATTCTTTACTAATTTTTATCATTTCACTAAGTAATGTATGGCCAATAATAGTACCATAGTTTCCTTTTGACATATCTTCTGAAAATACTTCTGTTGCATCAGGTTCTTTAATATTAGGATTATATATTGCAAATGGAACAGGAGACATTGTATGTGTTTTTATATCAATAGGTGTTGGATGATCAGGTAATAATGCTATTGTGAAATTTGAATCAATTTTTGGTAATTCTTTTAATAATTTATCAAGAATTATACTATCAATATTTTCAATAGCTCTTAATTTTTCAGGTAAGTTACCTTCATGTCCTGCTTCATCAGGTGCTTCTATATGTATATATTGAACATCATGTGTTTTAAGAGATTCTAATGCATAATCAACTTTATTTTCATAATTAGTGTCGAAATATGCAGTTGCTCCTGGAACTTCTATTACATCTAAGTTAATATATGTACTTATACCTTTAAGTAAATCTACACCAGTAATTGTTGCACCACTTAAACCATATTTTTCTGGAAAATTACCAATAACTGGTTTTGCTCCTTGACCCCATAACCAAATCATATTAGCAGGTAATTTTCCTTCTGCTACACGTTTTTTATTAACAGGGTGATTTTCAAGTACTTCTACAGAGTCTTCCATTAATTTATTAATAATTTGTGCTTTTTCATTAGTAATTGGTTTAAGATAATTATCTTTTGTTTGTTGACCTACTACATCATGAGGTGGTGTTGATTTTAAATCTTCCATTGCTAAATCATCAATTACAAATAAATTTCTATAACTTACTCCAGTATAAAATGTTCCTAAATCACCAAAATGTTCATTCAATGCTTTTATAAGTTCATCAGATTCTTCTGTTGATATATGATCTGCTGTGAAGTCATTAATTGCTCCATCTTTCATATTTATAAAATTAAGACGGAATGCAACATCAGTATCTCCAAGTTTTACTCCTACACTAGGTGCTTCTAATGGTCCTCTTCCTTTAAGCATGGATGGATCAAATCCCATAATTGATGTATTTGCTACATCAGATCCAGGAGTCATTCCATCAGGAACATTTTTTACCATACCTGTATAACCATTTTTAGCTATAAAATCCATATTAGGTGTATTTGCATGTATTACTGGAGTTTCTCCATTGATTTCTTTTAATGGCTCATCTGCCATTCCATCAGCTATAACTATTACGTATTTCATCGAATCACTTATAATTTATTGTTTTCATTTGTTTAATATTATATATTATTTTTAGATTATTAATTATTTCCTAAAATTTAGGTTAACTTAAATTTAATGCATATGTGAACACATGCATCTTTCTTTACTGTAAGGATCACCAGATAAATCCCAATCTATTTTATCATAATTTTTATAAACTGCATTTAATACATCACGAATTTCCATCATAGCTAAACCAAATAAGTTTTTACCTATGAATTTACCATTTTCTTCTTCAACACCCCATTCTAAATTATCACTCTTGAATACTATGCCTTTATCACCAGTTTTTATTAATTCTTTTGTGAAATTAATATCTGTTACGATTTTATAATATAAAGCATTGATGTATACTGTGTATTTTAATTCTTCCCATATTTTATCAGATTTATTTCTAAAATTATTTTCTATAACACTTATTATTTCCTTAGCTGAAGAATATTTGTCTGTACCTATATGAATATGTGTTGATTCATCTTTAATCAATTGATCATACATGAAAATATAATCATTATTTTTATTAAAATCAATATTATATTTAGGTTTTCCTGTAGAACTCCATAAATTAATAAATAAAGGTTTTGTTGAATCACCCAATAATTTTTTAGTATTTTCACTTAAAGAATCATCAGCAATTATTTTATCACCAAATGAAGGTGCTTTAGGAAATATTTTATAATATTCATCTTTATCATTGACATTTTCATTAAATTGTATTAAGTATTCAGCACCAGTTCCAGTACGCCAAAAATTTGATTTTTCAGGATATGTAGGATATTTAATCCATGGTGGTGCTATATATGTTTTTTGTTCATCAGACATTATTATCACCTTTATATAAAATAATATTTTTAAAAATTAGTTTAAATTTTATTATATCTTTCAAAAAGAAATATTTTTGTTTAAAATTAGTTAATAGATGATAAAAAAAGTAAGAAGCAGAATATAATACTTAATTTGTATTATATTTTCCTATACTAATTATATCACTCAATAATGCAGATGCTGTTTCTATTGACCCTGCACCTACTCCCACTACAGTAACATCTTCAGATAAATCTGTTTTTAATGTAATTACATTTAATGTTCCATTTACTGCAAATGGTGAACCTTGTTTAACTAACATTGGAGCTACAGTTAATTTACCATCATTTGCTTCAGCTACTAATTTTATTAAATATCCATCCTTAAGTGCTAATTTAACTGCATTTGATGATATATTTGATATTCCTTGTAATGAAACATCATCTAATGATACATCCCAACCCATTAATGAATTTGCAATAATAACTATTTTACATGCAGCATCCAAACCTTCTACATCTTGATAAGGATTTGTTTCAGCAATTCCTAATTCTTGAGCTTCTTTAAGTGTTGGTTCATACTCAGTTCCTTCATTAGCCATACGTGATAATATATAATTAGTTGTACCATTTAATATACCTTGAACTGAATGAATTTTATTTCCTGCTAATGATTCACGACCTAAATTAATAACAGGCATTGTTCCACCAACAGAAGCTTCAAATCTAAATTTAACATTATTTTTACGGGCTTCTTCAATTAATGTTTTAAAGTTTAATGCTAATGGTCCTTTATTAGATGTTACTACATCTTTATTATCATTCATAGCTTTTAATATATGTGATTGTGTTGGTTCTCCATCTTCTATATTTGTTGGAGTTACTTCCACTAGACAATCATATTCTGCTTTATCTAATACACCTATACCATCAATATCAGCTATTCCATATTCAGGATAATCTTTGATTTTACCAGTTTCTTCTTTGATATCTAATGCTTGTTGTGGATTTAAACCATCAGGATTTATTGCTGCGCCTGATCTATCAGATATTGCTGTAATTACTAAGTCTAAGCCATATCTTTCAATTAATTCATCATGTTTCATGAGTACTACTTTTGCTAATCCTTGACCTACTGCTCCAAAACCAAGAATACATAATCTCATTTTATTTGTAGTCATTGAATATTTCTCCTAGATTTCTTTAATTAATACAAGATTATCTTGATCTACAATTTCTTGTATTAAACGAATAGATTCTAAACGTTTATTATTCTTAGTTTCTACAACTATTTTACATACAGATTCTTTAAGGTCATTTCCTATGTTAAGATCAATACTTGATATTTTAATATCATGTAATTCATCAATTTTATGAACTGTATCCATCATATTATTTGTAGAAATATTTCCTAATAATAGAAAAGTTTGTGTTTCTTTTTGTAAAACTCCATCAATTTCCACAATATCAATATTTTCTGCACGTATAACTTCAATTCCTCTTTTTAATATTTCACGGGATCCTTCTATTGTAAAGTGTACTGGAATTTTTCCATCAGCTGTTCTGTTATCGTGTTCATGTATTATTGTAGATACATTTGCACCAAGTCCAGATAATGGTCGTAGTATGTTAACTAATTGTCCAGGAGTATCTGGTAATTCTATTAGTAATTTTAGTCTCATTTTGTCCATTTCCCTTTTTCAGCAATTACACTTCCTTGTTTATCAAGGTGTGTGTTACGTAATATTTTTTCAGGATTTTTACTTAGTTTTTTATCTTCTCTTGTCCTGTTTAGGTTGTCTACTATGTATTGTGTTTCTTCTAAATCAGGTATTTGATCTAATACTTCTGAGAATTTGTTTAATATATTTTCTGCTTCTTTTTCTATTTCCATTATTATACTGCTCCTTAATTTTTTTAGTTTTATGTTAGTTAGTTATGTTATTTAATATGTTTAAATTTATTTAAATAGATTTACTCTATAAGTAATGTAATAGTTAATTAAACTAGTTCGTGTTAGTTTAAGATTTCATTATATGGTTCTTTTTTTATTATTTTCTTTTTTATTATTTTATCAATACCTGTTCCATATTGTGCTGCCTTTTTGGGTCTGTATGCTATTTCTTTGGGTACTCCTAATTCATAAGCTACATCTCTAAGTATATGTTTTCTTATACTATCATCTTCAGAATCAAGTAGGTAGTCTATTGGCATTTTTAATGCCGTGTCAATTACATTTTTATCAAGAAATGGTACTCTTAATTCTACTGAATTACTCATAGTAGCTTTATCATCACGTTCTAAATTAACATCATAAATATTATTCAAATCATGATCTAATTCAATGAGGAGTTCTTTTGGTTGATTATATTTCCTTTTATATCTATTATATCCTGCAAATAATTCATCTGCTCCTTGACCTGATAAAATTACTTTATGATTATCTTCTCTTGCTAATTGGGATGTTAATTTAATTATCATTCCCACTCCTATTTTCATAAGATTTGTATCTTCTATTGTTTTTATTGTAGGACAAAATGATTCTTCAATAATATCCTTATTAATTATTCTTGTTTTGAGAGGTAAATCTATATCCTTTGCAACTTTTTTAGCATATTTTAAATCTTGACTATTTTCAGTTCCTATAGTATATAATGTAACGTTAACTCCTAATTGTTTAAGTAAAATTGCAATAAGAGTACTATCAACTCCTGCTGAAAATAATAATGCTACATTATCTAATTTATGTACTCTTTTTGAAACTGATTCTTTTATTACTTTTTTAAGAGTATTTTTTGCAGTTTCATAATCTTTAAAATAATTGCCATGTACTTTTTCTTTTCTTATTTCTATAATTTCATCATTGAATATCATACATGTTGGTTTTAAATTTCTTACATTTGTCAAACCTATCTTTTTTAATGCCTTTTGTTCTGAAGCAAAAGCAAAACAATTATCATTTATTGCATAATAGATAGGTTTAACACCAACATCATCACGTATAACAATATAATCAGAACCATCAGTTATACAGAAAGCATAATCTCCGTCAAATAAATTTATTGATTTTAAAACAGCTTCTTTAAGATTACCTTTATAATTATATTCAATAATTTTCAAAATTACTTCACAATCAGATCCTGTTCTTAAATCATTAATATCATATTGGTTAATTAATATTTCATAATTATATAATTCTGCATTTGAAATTAAAACTAAATTATTTGAAAATAAGGGTTGCAATTCATTTATTCCTACTATTGATAATAAATTATGACCTAACATAAAATTTGAATCAATTGCATCATATATATCATCATTTAAATAAATTTTATTAACTGAATAAATTCCTTGTCCATCAGGCCCTCTATGAGATAAAACACTCATCATTTCTAGTAATTGAGTTTTAACATTTTGTCCGTTAATTCCTACTATTGAACACATAAAATAATACCATGAAAATTATTATAAAAAAAAGATTAAAATGGAGATTAAGAATAGTCATATTAGAGTACTATATAGTTTAATAACATAATCCAAACTACCATCCACATGAAATAAAATGGTAAAATACCATTCATTATCCATGAACCTAATGATATTTTTTCTCGACCATACTTACTTTCTGCTATTTTTCCTAATAAATATACTATTACAACTGAGATTATAACTCCTATAAATTCATTTGTGATAGGTAAAATTCCTTTAACACTAAATAAATAAGATATTATTCCAGCTACAATTCCTCCAATGATATGTTCATAAGACATTATTGTTACTTCATCCATTATATCAACTATCTTAAAATTTTATTTCCCTTACATTAAATATTATATTAAATATATTTATAATATTACTAATATATTTTTTCTATAATTTTCTCAAAAAAATGAATAGTACTAATTATACTCCATCATTGAGATATTTATTATATAATTCCATATATTCTTCAGCCATTTCTTTAGTAGTTTTAAATTTAATTGATGGTATTTGTTTTACTACATTATTATATTTATCAGAATCATTTACTATTTCTAATATGTTAGTGTATGCTTCTTTAGGATTAGATGATATTAAAAATCCTCCACCATCTCGTTTAATTCTTTCACCTAAAGCTCCAATATCCATTGCAAGAATAGGAATTCCACAACCTAATGATTCTGTCATTGTATGACAATATGTTTCAGGCCATATTGAAAAGATACCAATGAATTGTGGTTTTATTTCATGAACTAATTTACAAAACTCACTTCGTTTATAAGGCCCATGAACTATACCAATTTCTTCAAGACAATAATTAGAATCCATATTACCTAAAAAATGGAATTCTAATTTATTTTCCACATCATATTTTTTCACTGCTTTTATAAATGAAGCTCCTTTACTTGTACTTATATTTCCTGGAAATACTATTCTTATGACTTTATCATCTATTGTGGCTATATTATCCATATTAGATGGTGTTTTAATATCTCTTCCATGTTCTATTATTTTAAATTGTTTTTCTTTAAGTTCAGGATAGAATTCAGTATGTATATCATATGCTGATTGTGATGTTGTTACAAATGCTGAACAACATTTAAATACATCATTCATGTTTTCTCGCCAGGTATTAATAAATGGTTTAAGTAATGGTGCTCCAAGACCCATAGTGATTCTACATTGTTCTATGTTATCATTATCAGTACTTGAATTACAATGACCTCCACAATATTGATTAGTATCATCAATTAAGTTATGTGATGGACATACACAGTAGAAATCATGGAATGACATTATTACAGGAATACCCAATGCATGTGCAATATGTGGCATGTCTAATGAATGTCTAATCATGTGTCTAATATGTACTATATCAATATGTAAATTCTTAAGAACATTGAAATATACTGCAGCATACTGATAAATTGTTGGTTTTGCAAGAGTATATTTCTCTTTAATATTTAATGATGCTATTTGTTTTAAATGTCCTTTAAATTCATCATCTACTCCTTTATTTGATTCAAATGAAGTGTATTTGAATAATTTAAATTGTTTTCTACCAGCTGTTAATAGATAAACATCCATGTCGTTATAGACATGTTTCATTAAATCCACACTAGTATATAATGTACCACCTTTACCTTCATGAAGAACATATAATATTCTTTTTCGATTATATTTAGAAACATCAGCTGACTTTAATGTAAAGTTTATATCGCTTCTGATTTTTGCATATTTTTCTGAACGAATAAATTCATCAATTAATTTCTTATATGATGGATGTTTGTTTCTAATATAACTTTTGTGTTCTTCAATTAATTTTCTTTTTTCTTCACCAAAAGAAACACTACGATTATGATAAATATATGTTGATATATCTATAACATTTATCCATCCTGCATTAACTAATCTCATACAGAAATCATTTTCTTCACCATAACCTCTACCAAAGAGCAAATCAAAGCAGCCCACATCATCTATGGCTTTTCGTTTGATAAACATACAAAAACCATTTCCAGTAGGTGTTGTTATTAATGTATCATCACTAATTTTTTCAATGATATTAGCAGTTCCTTGAATTCCTAATCTTTCATCAATAATATTATCTTCACCTATTTTAGGTACTGAAAATGCTCCTGCATTATTAGAAAGTGGAGTTACTGTAGCAATATCATCACGAGTATAAGCTGTGGTTTTAAGTTTTGTTAACCATTTATCTGTTACAATAGTGTCACTGTTTAATATTAAAACATCATATTTTGCTTCTTTAAAACCTATATTAATATTTTTTACAAATCCCTGATTGATTTTATTATGAATTACTTTAATATTCTCTTCTTTACTTAAATTATCTAATAATTCAGTTATTCTTTTATCAGGACTACAATCATTAATAAGTATTAATTCATAGGGCATATTTGTATATTTTATTACAGATTCAATGCATTCTTTTGTTTCTTCATAAGCATTATAAATTGGAATAATGATTGATGTTTTTTCTTGTATAGCTGTTAGAATAATATCTTTTCTTTTATTACTTATTTTCATATCAATTGAATTTATTTTTGAATGTAAATATCTTTGGAAATATTCATTTTTAAAGTAGAATATATTACTTTCATCATATTTAAATCCAGTCTTCCAGCAGGCATAATTAAAACTTAATTGATCCCTACGACTATGATTTACTACTTCATTATACCATGTTTCAAGAAGATTGATTACATTAGTATCATGATGATTTCTAAATAAAATACCACTTGCAATAAGACCATAATTTTCAGGAAAACCTTCATTTTTATATTTTTGTATTTGTGAATTAATTATTTCTATGTCATCTTTTCCTAAATCAATACATGTTTGGGCTTCTTTATATAAACATTCTCTTTCTTCATGTTTAATTGCTAGTAATTTATGTTTTTTAGAGAATTTTTTTATATAATGTTTTAAATTACCTGTTATATCAAAGTTAGAATCTATCCATATTGAATAATCATAATTATCTAAATATTTATGAGGTAATATTTTATAATGTCTTGCTTTTCTAATTTCATCTAAATCTAAATCTTCCATTTGTCTAATTTCCCAAAAATTTGATTTTAAATCAGGATTATCTGTAAAACAGATATAGTCAAAATCAGATTCTATTACTGATGGTGTTATTAAATCATCATAGTTTCCAGTTATTGCCGTATATACTGCTATTTTTTTGTTAGTAAAATCAAAGACATTAGATTTTTCTTCAACAACTTTTTCAAGTGTATTTATTGGATTTAGTTTCCTTGAAATTTCATTTAAAACTTCATGATTTTTGAAAAATGTTCCTTCATACATTACACTAAGTTCGAGAGGAATTTTTAAGTTCATGAAATAAGATAAATTAGGATATACTGGTGTAAAATACTCATAACAATGTTTAACATAAATTAAATCTATTTTAAGATTTGTTAATAAATTAAAATAGAAATTACGATAGTATTCTTTATCCCTATAATTTTTAACTGGCCATTCCCGTATTTTTATAAATTTACTTACTTTATTATAGAATTGTAGTGTTAATTTTTCTTGGTGCCTTGTTAATGTAAGTACATAACATTCATAATTTCTTGCTATTTTATGAAAATTATTATCCAAGACTAATTTCTCATTTTCATCAAGATGAGTTACATATAATATTCTTTCAGCATTTTTATATGGCGTTATATTCTCTTCTATATTTTCAATAGATCTTCTTAAGCTCAGTGAAGTTACAAATGCATCCCATTCATCATATACTTCAGGATGTCTTTTTTGTAGAATTTTTTTATTATGTTTTTTAAGTTCATCTGTTTTTTCTTTTGTGAATGATGCATGTCGTCTATGATATATAAATACTGAATTATCTCTGACATTTATCCAGCCAGATTTTCTTGCACGTGATGTGAAATCTGTTTCTTCACCATATCCTCTACCAAATATTTCATCAAATAATCCTATTTCATTTATAACTTTTCTTTTGATAAATAAACAAAATCCATTTCCTGTTGGACTTACTAAATGTTCTTTAGGTAGTTTATTTACTTGGTATGCCATTTTATTTAAAAATGTTGTGTCTTTCTTGAAGCCTAATTCTTGTATGGATATGTCTGAGGAATTAGAAAATGGTGTTACTGTAGCTATATTATGTTTTGAGTATGCTGTTAATATAATGTGTGATAACCATTTGGGTGTTACTATTGTATCACTATTTAGTAAAACCACATCACCATTACTTGCTTTTATACCTATATTAACATTTTTTACAAATCCTTTATTTTCTTTATTTTGAATTATTTTGACAAATGGTATTTCTTTTAACGTGTCTAATAATTCATTTATCCTTGAATCAGTACTACAATCATTTATTAATATTAATTCATAATTTAAATGAGTATTTAACAGTACACTTCTAATACATTCTTTTGTTTCTTCATATGCATTATATATAGGTATTATTATTGATATTTTATTTTTAAGCTGTTTAATTATAATATTTGATTGTATATTTGAATATTTAGAGTCGAAATTATTATTTACATCTCTTGTTTTTAGATAATCTGATACTAACATGTCATTATATTTAATGTAATGATATAATGGATTTAAGGATACATTGTTTGGATTTGTATGTATTGTATACTCATCTGTGGAGAAATATTTATTAGGATCCAAGCATTCTTTTGCTCCATATAATATGTAATGTATAATTGGATCCATATCTTGAGTTATATTTACAGCTTGTTTTAAATAGTATTCAATGTCAAATTCATCAGAATCATAAATTGTATTATAATATTTTTCAACAGATTTTTTATCTTCTATATCTAAAGAATTCATGTCTATTCTAGCATATCTATAAGTTCTGTTCTGATTTATTCCATATTTAATAAAATGAAGTAATGGATTAATATTAGATGATGCAACATCTTCATGTGTTTTTAAATACCATGCTGGATTAAAATATTTACTTGTAGGATATTCTTCTTCACATCCATTTTCTAAAAAATATTCAATACAATCAATATCCTCTGTTATATTTGGATTATTTTCACGGTAAAATTTTTCATCAAAGTATTTTGATTCTTTAATTAAATTATAATCCGAATATTTATTATTTTCATAAGTTTTATTTTCCATTATATCAAACAATTCCTTTTTTTCATATTATCTTTTTAGAATATTCTTTTAGGGACTGTGAATATTTCTAAAAAAATAGTGAAAATATTTCTTAGTTTAATTAATAATTATTTAAATATTTATTTCTAAGATAATTTAAAAGTTATTAAAAAAATTGAAAGAAAAAATAGAAATTTTTTTAAAAAAAAATAGTAAAAAGAGTTTATTTATATTTTATTTTATCATTTAATCCTTCTTTAGATTCCATATGAATTAAAACATCATTTATTTCTGAAAATTCTTTTTTTATCTTTTTTTCACATATTTCTGATATGTGGTGCGCTTCTTCTAATGATAAATTATTATTTAATACTATATGCATATCTAAAAAAAATACTTGCAGGTGTTCCTCTTGAACGTATATTATGAATATCTTCTATTTCAGGAATATCACTTAATATAGACCTAATTTCTTTTTCATTTATCATTGTTTTATCGAGTAATACATTCATATTTTTATATAATACTTCAAAACCTACTTTAAATATGAGTATTGCTATCAATACTGAAAGTATTGAATCTATGATGATATAACCATAATAAATAAAAATTAAACCTATTAAAACAACAGTTGTTGATAAAGCATCACTTTTAACATGCTGACTATCAGATATTAATAAATCACTCTTTAATTCTACACCTTTTCTATATTCATATATAGCTAAGATAATATTAATTATTAAGATTATTAATAAAATTAGGAAACTAATAAACGTAACACTAGGCGTACCTACACCATTAAATCTATCTATTGCAGATACAATAATTTCATATCCAACTACAAACAATAATATTGCAATAAATATAGAAGCAAATGTTTCTATTTTATAATAACCATAACGATGTTTAGAATCATGAGGCTTACTTGACATCCAAATAGCAATAATCCCAACTATATTTGAAATTCCATCAAAAAGAGAATCATAACCATCAGTTGTCATACTCAGAATATTATAATGAAATCCACATACTATTTTTACAAAAGCCATAAACATATTTACAACTAGAACTATAGTTAAAATTTTATTAACTTGTCTATAATATGTCTCCATTTTATTATTCCCCCTTATTTAATTAATTACTCATTGATTTATAAATAGAACTTTAAACAATAAATAATTATTTATTTTTTAGTTATATTAAAAAAATATTTATGTAAACCTAAAAAAATATGAAAAAAGTAACAAATCATAGAAAAAATGAACATATAACAAAATTATATAAAATAAATAAGAAAAGTAAGAATTTATAATTACCATAAAAACTAAAAATTTATAATAAATTAAATAAAAAAAAATGAGGGTGTAACCATTAAATCAATGTCTAATGTAGATATCCATACAATAGTTAATGAATTAAACAATGAAATAATTAATACGAGAATTGATAAAGCATACCAACCAACTTATGACACTATTAGAATCAAATTAAGAAAAGCTGGAGAAGGAAGAAAAGATTTAGTAATTCAAGCAGGAGTAAGAATTCACTTAACAGACTACCCTCAACCAAATCCAACATTACCACCAAATTTTCCAATGTTACTTAGAAAACATCTTAGTGGTGGAAGTATTACATCTATTAAACAACATAATTTTGATAGAATTATTGAAATTAATGTTCAAAAGAAAGAAAAATACACATTGATTGTAGAATTATTTGATAAAGGAAATGTAATCTTACTAGATAAAGAAAGAAAAATAATATCACCATTAAAACATAAACATTGGCATGATCGTAAAATAACAGCACATGAAGAATACAAATATCCTCCAGAAAAAGGAATAAATATCAATAACACAAATCCAGAAGAATTAAAATCAATAATGCTAGAATCAGACAGAGATGTTACAAGAACACTTGCAATGAATGGACTTGGTGGATTATATTCTGAAGAAATCATCAGTTATACAACAATCAACAAAGAAAAAATAGCACAAGAATTAACAGATACAGAAATTAATGAATTATATAATGCAATAAACACATTATTTGACAAAATAGAACACCATAAACAACCTCAAATTATAAAAGAAACAATAAATAATCAACAAAAAAATAAAGACCTTGTTCCTATTTCATTAAATAAATATAAAAACAATGAAGTAGAAAAATATGAAAATTTCAATAAAGCTGCAGATGAATTCTATAGTAAAAAAATAGTAAATGACATTAAAACACAAGAAGAAAATCTATGGACAAAAAGAATAGGTAAATACCAAAAACGTCTACAAATGCAAGAAGAAACTTTAGATGGATTCTATAAAACAATAGATGATACACAACATAAAGGAGACATTATATACGCACACTATAATGAAATACAAGAAATCATTAATATAATCAATGATGCAAGAAAAAAATATTCCTGGAAAGAAATATCATCAATCATAAAAAAGGCAAAAAAAGAAGGGAATATGCCACAACTAGAAATTATTGAATCAATAGATAAAATGGGTGTTATTAACATGCACCTTGAAGATACACATGTACAGATAGATAGCAATATTGGAATTCCAGAAAGTACTGAAAAATATTATAATAAAGGTAAAAAAGCTAAACGAAAAATCAGTGGAGTAAAAATAGCAATTGAAAATACAAAGAAGGAAATTAAAAAATTAGAACATAAAAAAGATATTGCTATTGATGAATTAAAACAAAAACAACAAAGAAAAGAAAAACGTGAACTTAAATGGTATGAAAAGCTCAGATGGTTTATTAGTAGAGATGGATATCTTGTTATTGGAGGTCGTGATGCAAATAGTAATGATCAAGTAGTTAAAAAATACTCTAAAAATAATGATATATACCTTCACTGCGATATTCATGGAGCACCATCAACTATAGTTCAAAATAATAGTGATGAAGAAATACCAGAAACTACATTATATGATGCTGCTTGTTTTGCAAGTAGTTATAGTAGTGCATGGACTGAAGGATTTAGTTCATATGACTCTTATTGGGTTACTCTTGATCAAGTATCTAAAACACCAAATCCTGGAGAATTTCTTAAAAAAGGTGCTTTTGTAATAAGAGGTAAAAAGAATTTCATACGTAATGTTCCAGTACTTATTGGAATTGGTGTTGTTGAATATGATAATGATAAAAGAATTATGGCTGGTCCTGTTGAATGTGTTAAGAATATGACAGATAATTTTGTAATTGTAAAACCAGGATTTACTAAAAAAGAAAGAATATCTAAAGAAATTCTTAATAAAATAGATTCAGAAAAAATATTTAATATAGATGATATTGTACGTAACTTACCTAGTGGTAAGTGTGATTTATTAGATATTAGAGAATATAATCAAAAATATGGAAAGATTAGATAAGAAATGGATTTTTCCATTATTCTTATTAAAAAAAAGTATAGGATATAATATTATTAAATCTTTCCTTCTAATAAGAATTTTATAATTTTTTATATATAAAGTTTAGTTTCATTAAATTAAACTAAAAGAGTATTTTAGTTTAATCTTCAATATATTCTTCTCCTGGCTGTAATGCTACTGTAAATGTACCTATACTTTCATCTTCAACCAATCTTGCAAAAAGATCAGTGTCTTGTTCTATTTCAGGGAATGTATTATAATGCATTGGTATAACTATACGTGATTGAGTCCATGCAGCTGCTATTGCAGCATCTTCTATACCCATTGTGAATTTATCACCAATAGGTAGTAATGATATATCTGGTTTATATATATCTCCTATAACCATTTTCATATCACCAAATAGTCCAGTATCTCCTGCATGATATATTTTTTTACCACTTTCAAGTGTTATTATAAATCCTACTGCAACTCCTCCTTCTTCTAATTCTTCAGTAAAATCTATTGCAGCAGTATGTCTTGCATCCACCATTGTGATATTTACTAAATTATTGACTGATATTGATCCACCAATGTTCATTCCAATTGCATTTAAGCCTTGTTTTTCAACAAAATTTGCTAATTCATGTGTTGCTATCACTGTTGCTCCAGAATTATTTGCTATTTCAAGTGTATCTCCAAAATGATCCATATGTCCATGTGTTACTAGTATTATATCTGGTTTTAATAACTCAACTGGTGTTGAACATGCAGGATTACTGCTGATGAATGGGTCTATTAATATATTTAATCCTTCTTCTGAAATTATTTTAAATGCTGCGTGTCCTAAGTATTCTATTTTCATTTTTATCCACACCTATTATTTGTTATTATAAGTTATGTTTAATTTTAAATATTTATTTTTTCTATTAAGTTTAGGGCATTTTCCCTTCCATTAAATTGTATGAAGTAATCATATGCTTCTTGATTTAATTTTATTTTATCTTTATTTTCAAGAAGAGTGTTTATTTTATTTAATAAATCTTTTTTATCATTGATTGATGTTGTTTTAGTTAAATTATATTTTTTCATTCTCTCAACATTACGTTGTTGTTCCACATGATTTTCTAGGGCAATTAGTATATTTGGTTTTTGTATAGTTAGTAATTCCATTGATGTTGTATGACCTGCTAGTGCTACTGTTAAATCAGATAACATCATCCACTCCATTAAATTATGTGTAAATTGTTTTATTTTTATTTTTGTTTGGTTATCTTTTAAGTTAAAAGAAGCTGGATTGATTTCTAATCCTGTGAATATGAAAATAGTATCAACATTGATTTTATCAGCTATATCACATATATTAGAAACAAGTGGTTTTCCAAATTCACTACCACCTATTGTTACTACTAATATAATATCATCTTGTTTAAGATTGTATTTTTTTCTTAATTTTTCTTTTGATTCTATTTCTGTAATATTTTTATGAAGTAATGGTCCTATAAATTCTGATTTATGTTTTAGTTCTTGAGGTATTGTTATTGATCCTGGAATGTCTGGAATTAATATTTGTTGACATCCTTTTGATATTTCTATTATTATTTTTCTAACACTTTTTTCAAAATATTTAACAGTAGGTGCATCACTTTCATCGGCAAATCCAAATGTTAAGTCACTTGTTATAATATAACATGGAATATTTAGAAATTTTGCAGTTATTGGTGCGGAATAGTCACAATCAGTAATTATGAGGTCTGGTTTTGTTTTTCTTATAATTTTTGCATCTTTATACATACTTTTTATAAACGTGAATGGAATATCTTTTGATTGTTTTAATGATTCATTCACATTGATTACTCCTTCATTACCTTGAAAATTCATTGAAGGTAGTTCATAAGGATCACATTTATTTTTTTGAAGATAGTGTAATCCCGAACCATAACTTGCAAATTTAACATCATGTCCTCTTGTTTTTAATAATTTAGCTAGCGCTAAGTCTCTTGATGCATGACCTATCCCTACACCACATGTTGTTATTAATATTCTCATAATTACACCTAATTATGTATTAGATATTATATGAGTGTTCTAATAAAATTTTACATTTTATTTATAAGTAATACTTATATATTAAAAAAGTAATAATTTATATTAGTATTACTTAAAATGTATAAAAGTAATACTGGAGATTATTATGAATCTAATAAAAGATGAAAAAGGACAAGGCGCTGCTGAATACATATTATTATTTGGTGGTGTTATTATAATAGCATTAGTGGCACTACAAATATACTCTAATTATTTCTCAAATGGAAGTTCATTTAGTGCTCATGATGATGCTGAACAAATAAGAGCTAATTTAACAAACAATACCTAAAAAACTTAAGAAAATGAAAATTGGAGATATAGATAATAAAGGTCAAATAAGTGCAGAATTAATTTTAATTTTATCTGTTATGAGTATGATTGTTTTAATTACTGCATATTATACTACAAGTTATTTAAATGAAATAACAAATCATACGAAAATTGTTATTAAAAATAGTAGAAATAGTATTTTATCAAAATTATGAAAAAAAGGAATTTTATAATAATTTTCCTTTTTGATCTATCTCTCCTTTCCTAATACGTGTAGATGAAATAGGTACCCCATCATCTGCAAAAACCCATTCAATAACTATAATATCAAGAGGTTTTAGTCCTGTTTCTCTACGTACAGTGTTAATATAAACTGCAGATTGTTCAGTTTCATGACTAACTACAATTGCATCAAGTTGAGGATCTTTATCTGCAGTTCCTGTAGAATCAAATATTTCTTTAATTTGATATTTTTTATCATATTTATTAATTATCTTTTTTAATCTTTTTATTCTTGATTTACAAGGTTCTATTATATGATTTTTATTATTAGCAAATTCATCAGAGGTTATACCTATTAAAACTTCATCAGCCATTTCAAAGGCTGTTTTGATGAGAGCTTCATGACCTTTATGTAACTTATCAAAGGTTCCACCAATAGCAATCTTGTTATAATTAGATTTCATATAATATCATCTTTTTTTAGTAAATTTTTGATTTAAATTAACTGGAAAAATAGTTAAAAAGTAATTTTTTTAAATTCTATCATTAAATTTGTTGAGAATATTATTTAAATAAATCTATTTTATAGAATAATTAACATATCCTTAGATTTAATGTAGAGATTATAGATTATTTAAACCATATGTTTTAAATACTAGGAATTATTTAAGTATTAAATACTTGCTTAGGCAATAATTGTTTTAAAAAGAATTGTATGATACAACAATTAAAAATAGTATTAATTTTTATAAATTCATTTCACACAACATTTATGAAATAACTAAATAAATTCATTTAAAACAATAATCATAAAAAACATGATTTATAATTTAATATT
>NZ_JRWK01000011.1 GCF_001729965.1 Methanosphaera sp. WGK6
TGAATATTTCTTTTCCATTAAACTGATTTTTTGATCTACAGCGAATAAGAAAGAAGCAATTTTTTTCTGTTCATTTAAAGAAGGTATGTTAATTCGTATAGCTCTAAGTAATTTTAAATTTAAACCGCCTCTACCTCCATCAGAACTAGATAATCTTCTTAGTTTATCATATTTTGATTCTAAATAATAAAATAAAAATTCATAATATAACTTATTTGAATCAGGAATTATTGCTGCTATTGATTGATTAGTACATAATTCTATTTTATTTATAGCTACAGTTCCTCTAGTTTTACCTTGTCCTGCTAATGCAATTAAAATGGAATTAATAGGAATCATTTTAGTACTTGAATTATCATATCCTTTTTGTGTAATGAATTTATCCGTTGTTTTAACTAGTTTTTTATGAACTTCACCAGAAGACATCCAAGGTATTGTTCCATTTAACCAATAATCTTTTATTGATGTTTTTGGAGTAGCACCGGCTACTATATTTATAACTAATTCTCCAAGTTTATATTGTAACCATTCAGAATGGTCAGACAATATTAATGAAGGAAGTCTACTATTTAATTTCTGGTTATGTACATCTTTTTTTTCTGTGTTTCTTTGGGTAGAAACATCTGTTGTGTTTATTGTCATAATGTTCTACCTTCTTAGAATATTGGTGATTGTATTCCTAGTTCATCACAATATTTTTGGATTTCTTTATCTACTTCTTTCATTTCTTCATCTATTTTTTTTAGTTCGGAAATTACTTCATCTAAGTCTATAGGTTCTTCTTCTTCAAAGGTATCTACATATCGTGGAATGTTTAAGTTGTAGTCATTTTCTTCTATTTCTTCGAGTGTTGCTTTATGTGAGTATTTGTCTATTTCTTCTCTATTTTTATATGTGTTTACTATTTTTTCTATGTCTTCTTTTCGTAGTTTGTTTTGATTTTTTACTTTTTCAAATTCTTGGGATGCGTCAATGAAGAATATATCATCTTCTTCTGTTCGACATTTCTTAAGTACCATTATGAGTGTGGGGATACTTGTTCCATAGAATATGTTTGCGGGTAGGCCTATTATTGCATCTATGTAGTTTAAATCTTTTATGAGGTGCGTTCTTATTTTTTCTTCTGCTGCTCCTCTAAATAGTGTTCCATGTGGTAGTACTACTGCCATTGTTCCATTATCATTTAGGTGGTATATCATGTGTTGAACGAAGGCATAGTCTGCTTTACTTTTTGGTGCGAGTTTTCCGTATTCGCTGAATCTTGGGTCATCATCGAATTTTTTGTCTGAGCTCCATTTTGCACTGAATGGAGGATTTGCAACTATTGCATCAAATTGTTTGTCCATGAATTCTGGATTTTCAAGGCTGTCTCCTCTTTTTATTTCAAAATCTTGGAATGATACATCGTGTAGTATCATGTTCATTCTAGCGAGGTTGTATGTTGTTTGGTTTAATTCTTGTCCGTAGAAATCTGATACGTCTGCTTCTTTGGATATTCTTAGAAGAAGTGATCCTGATCCACATGTAGGGTCGTATGCTGATTTTATTTTTGTTTTATCAAGTGTTACTATCTTAGCAAGTATTTTTGAGACTTCCTGTGGTGTGTAGAATTCTCCTGCTTTTTTTCCAGCATCTGATGCGAATTGTCCTATTAGGTATTCATATGCATCTCCTAGTATGTCTCTTTCTGTGTCTTCTAGTTTGAAGTCTATTTCAGATAGTTTAAGTATTATTTGTGAGATTATTTTGTTTTTATCTTCAGGCATTCGTCCTAATTTGGATGATTGTAGATCTACATCTTCAAATAGGTTTTCAAAGTCATCTTCACTTTCACTTCCCTGTGCTGATTCACCTATTTTTTGTAGTGCTTTGCCAAGATTGTCTAGTATGAATTCTTCTTGTTTTGCTTCAGCTACTATTGTGTTAAAGAGATATTGTGGTTCTAGGAAGTATCCTATGTTTTCTATTGCTTCTTCAGGTAATAGTTCTCTGTATTCTTCATCTGTTTCATATGCTTCTTGAAATGTTAGTCCATCTTCTTCTAATGCATTATTTAGGAAGTTTTCTATTTTTTCTGACAAATATTTGTAGAAAATAAATCCTAGAATATAATTTTTGTATTCATTTGCATCCATACTTCCTCTTAGTATATCTGCAACATCCCATAGTTTTTGTTCTAATTGTTGTTTGTGTTGTTCATCACTCATAATACCCACACCTTTTTATTAGTTCTATAACCAATTTATGTTAGTTTTTTTATTTAATTATATGGATAGACTAATAAGATTTTTTTATTTGATAATTTACTAATTAAATGTATATAATTTAAGAAATATATGTATAATTAATAAATAGTATGGAAATTTTGATATTATGGTACATCAATCTGAAGAGACTCTTGAAAATAATTTAATTAAACAATTACAATCATTAGACTATAAATACATAAAACTAGACAATATAAATGAAGTTAAAAGTAATCTTAAAGTACAACTTGAAACTCTTAATAAAACAATATTCAGTGATAAAGAATTTAATAGAATTTTCAATTACCTTGAAGAAGGTACTATTTTTAAGAAAGCTAAAAAGTTACGTGACAAGATGGAACTTACACGTGATGATGGAACAAATTTCTATGTTGAATTTCTTAATAAAAGATGGTGTAAAAATACTTTTCAAGTAGCTAATCAGATAACAATTGAAAAAGAATATACTAACAGGTATGATGTCACTATTTTAATCAATGGATTGCCTCTAGTGCAAATTGAATTAAAACGTAGGGGAATAGAGCTTAAAGAAGCATTTAATCAAACACAGAGATATCAAAGACATACATATAAAGGATTGTTTAACTATATTCAAATATTTGTAATATCCAATGGTGTAGATACGAAGTATTATGCAAATAATAAGGAATTAAATTATAAATTCACATTTTTTTGGAAAAAAGAAGATAATACTAATATAAATAATTTACAAGATTTCACAGATAAATTCCTTGAACGTTATCAATTACATAAAATGATAACAAAATATATTGTTTTAAGTGAAGCAACAGAAACAATCACAATATTAAGATCATACCAATACTATGCAGTAGAGGCAATACTTAACAATGCACTGCACTCCAAACAGAACGGGTATATATGGCATACTACAGGTAGTGGTAAAACATTAACTTCATATAAGGCAAGTCAGTTATTATCACAGAAAAAAGAGATAGATAAAGTATTATTTGTAGTTGATAGAAAAGATTTAGATAATCAGACACTTGATGAATTTAATAAATTCAGTAATAATTCAGTAGATGCAACAAATAACACTACAAAACTAGTACAACAATTAAAAGGGACTGATAAATTAATAGTAACAACCATACAAAAATTATCCAATGCTGCTAAAAAGAATAAAAAAGAATTAACCGACTATAAAGACCAAAAAATGATCTTAATGTTTGATGAGTGTCATAGATCACAGTTTGGCCAAATGCATGATGATATAACCAAATTCTTCACAAATATTCAATGTTTTGGATTTACAGGAACACCCATATTCTCAGAAAATTCAAATAAAAATAAAACAACTCATGATATCTTCGGAGACCGATTACATTCCTATTTAATAAAAAATGCAATACATGATCAAAATGTATTAGGATTTTCCGTTGAATATATAGGAAAATACAAGAACCATACTAAATATGATATAGATGTTGAAGAAATCAATATAAAAGAAGTCATGGAATCAGAAAAACGTCTTGAGAAAATAGTAGAATACATAATAGAAAATCATGATAAAAAAACATACAATCGTGAATTCACATCCATGTTTGCAGTAAGTTCCATACCTGTGCTTAACAAGTACTATGAAATATTCAAGGAAAAAAACAGTAAACTGCAAGAAGATAAAAAACTAAAAATAGCAACAATATACACCTATAATCAAAACCCTGACTTAACAGAAGAAGAAGTTCATCCACGTGAACTACTAGAAAAACAAATAGATGACTACAATCAGCAATTTGGAACAAATTTCTCAACAGACACATTTGAAATGTACTATAAAGATGTATCTAAAAAATCAAAGGAAAATAAAATAGACGTGTTACTTGTAGTGAATATGTTCCTAACCGGATTTGATAATAAATTACTAAATACACTCTATGTTGATAAAAATCTAGTATATCATACACTACTACAAGCATTCTCAAGAACAAACAGAGTATATAATGAGAAAAAAGCCTATGGAAACATAGTTTCATTCCGAAATATTAAAAAAGATACTGATGAAGCAATAAGACTCTTCTCGGATGAAAATGCACTAGAAACAGTACTCATGAAAACATACAAAGAATATGTTGAAAACTTCAATGAACAAGTAAAAACCCTACATAACACAGTAAAAGACATAAAAGAACTAGATAATCCTGAGAATATTGAAAAACAATTTGAGTTTGTTAAGGAATTTAGAGAAATACTAAGAACAATGAACAAATTAAAAACATTCACAGAATTTAGTTATAAAGACTTAGACATGCCTGAACAAGAAATAGAAGATTACACAAGTAAATACAAGGATATATACCAGACAACAGAAAATCCAGTAGAAAAAACATCAATACTTGATGACATAGACTTTGAAATAGAACTACTTAGACGTGATGATATAAATGCAACATACATAATAAAACTACTCAAAGACCTAGATCCAAAACAACCAGGGTTCTTGAAAGACAAACAATTCATATTAGATACTATGGAAAAAGACATAGAACTACAAAGTAAAAAAGAATTAATTGATAAATTCATACAAACAACCATCATAGAAACAAATGAAAATAAAGACATAGAAGAAAAACTAGAAAACTATATGAACCATGAAAAGAAAAAAGCAATTACAAACTTAATAAAAAAAGAAAACCTAAAACAAAAACTAATAGAAAACATAATAAGCGAATATGAATTCAGTGGAAAAATAAAAACCAAAGACATAAACAACTCATTCAATGAAAAACTAAAACTAAAAGAAAAAATACCAAGACGAAAATCATTAATCGAAGAAATAATACAATTAATCAAACTATTCACATGGTAATTTCATAAGTATTGTATCCATCAATGTTTTTATAAAAATAAAATCATAATAGAATTAAACATGTCAAAAAGAAGTAAGGAGGACACCCTCCATCATCTATAATCATGTATACAACATCATATTTATAATTATAATTCCAAACATAAATATATAAAACATTAATAGATAAGGAGATACGAAAATAATGAAAATAAACAAAATAGAAACAGAAAATGAAATAATATATAAAATAAAAATAATCAATGACCCCGAAAAATCACTACGACGACGAATCAAAAATAAAATAAAGAAAATTATAAAATAATTTTTTCCAATCATTTTCTTTTTTCCACATGGGTTTCCCATATATTTGTTAAAATAAGACTATAATATATTGAAATTGATTAAAATAGTAGTATCATATCTATTATCATTCTAAGAAAAGTATTTTAAGTAATTCTAGTAGTAGTATAAAAAGAAATAGTAGCAGGTAATGATTTAATTTGTGATTATGATCTAGTACATTATAATCCTGTTTTATTTTTAAACAAAAACTTAAGATATATGTTTGAATAAATAGTTTATATAAGAATAAACAAGTAATAGTGATGTTGATATTATGAAAGTAAATGAAGCACTAGATAAAATAAGACAAGAAAAAAGAGATACTCAATTAACAAAACTTCTTAAAACTGAATTGATTAGAATTACTGGTCTTGAGAAATCACAGATAATCACACAACACTACAATCTAGGTAGAGAAAGATGGTTAATACAAATAGATATTAAAAAACTATCACTCAAAGAAACAGAAGAAGTATTAAAAGACTTACAAGACTACTTTAACTTACCAGATTTACTCATTGAATCTGCAAACTCTGAAAGAATACAAATAGAATTCAGAAGATACACAGTAGAAGGAACACTAGGTCATCTACTTGAAGATGAATAAATAAATTTAAAATTCTCCACCAATCCTTTTTTTTGAATATTTTTTGAAATTAATTTAGAAATAGCATATATTAAATAGTAGAGTGTGTAAACACTCTCTACTAAATAAATATTTAGAGTCCTATTAAATAATCATAATATTTATTTAAAATTTTGTTCTAGATATATTAATTAAAAATTAAAATAAAAATAAATAGGACTCTACAATTTACTCTATATTAATTAATATATACTTTTTATCATAATAAACAATTATTCTCAAATTATTTTTAAAACAAAGATAAAATCAAAAAAGCATAAAAATAAAACAAAGAAATTCTTTAATTATAACTAAAATACATACAATAAACAAAAAAAGATATATTTGAATGATAAAAACAAAATAAAATGATAAAAATCAAAGAAAAAACTAATTTATTTTATAGAAAATATTGCAAAAACAATATAACTTTAATAAAAAATCAACAAAATAAAACAAATACGCCTAAAGAAGATTATTCAATACAATTATACTTCCATATAATATATTTTTTATAGAACATAGTGTTTCTATGCAATAAGAAATAAATTAATTAAAGATAAAAATATTTCAAAATTAACTTTTTTTTATAAATTTCTTAAATAAATAATGTAAACTAACTAAAATAAGGAATATATTATTAGTTTAATTTAAAATAACATTATACAAACAAGAAAAAATAATTTTAAGGAATATTTAAAATATCTATTCCAAATTATATAACCAGAAACTTGAACCAGAACTGAGATTCCCAGAGTTTAGTGATGAATGGATTGAAACTAAAATAGGTGATATTCTTAATATTTGTTATGGTAAAGACTATAAACATTTATCTTCTGGAACTATTCCTGTATTAGGTACTGGAGGAATAATTACATATGTGAATGATTATTTATACAACAAAGAGAGTATTTTAATAGGTCGTAAAGGAACTATCAATAAACCAAGTTATATCAACACTCCCTTTTGGACCGTAGATACTTTATTTTATACGGAAATTAATGAAAAAAATTTTGTCAAATGTATATTCTATTTGTTCAATACTATTAATTGGTTAAAATATAATGAGGCTACAGGAGTTCCTAGTTTAACATCAAATAACATTAAAAAAATAAAAATAAAAATACCTTCATTTGATGAACAAAAAAAGATTGCATCATTCTTATCAGCACTTGATAAAAAAATCAGTTTAATGGAAAAGAAAAAGAAGAAATTTGAGAATTTGAAGAATTTTTTCTTAAATCATATATTGAAAATTGAAAATGGTTCAAACGAATATCACAATAAATTTTCAATATGGGGAAAAGAATGGAAAAAAATTAAATTAAAAGAAATTTGTACTATTAATACTGGAGATTCTTCATATTCTCAAAATAATAATGGAAAATATTATATTTTAAATGGTGGAACAAAACCAACAGGTCTTACAGATAAATGGAACGTAGACCAAAATACAATAACTCTTTCAAGAGTGGGGTCTTGTGGACATATTACATATAATAAAAAACGATTTTATTGTGGGGATAGTTGTTTTTATTTAACATTAAATAGTGATGTTATATATCCTTTGTATTTGTATTATTTTTTAATAGCTAATAAAAAAGAAATTCTTCGTTTAAAATTAACTACAGGAATTCCAAGTATTAAAAAAAGTGATTTATATAAAATAAATATAGAGTTTCCAACACGGAAGGAACAAGAAAAAATTTTTTCTTTTTTAAATAATTTTGATATGGAAATTGAATATATAGAAAGAAATATTTTTGAATTAAATAAATTTAAAAAGTATCTTCTTGAAAATATGTTTTGTTAAACTGAGTAGATTGTATTATTTGTTATGCATAGTTATTAGTATGTATAATAATAAACTTTTTATTCAATTTTGTAGAGAACGCAATATTAAACAGGGCACTGCTAAGTGTTATTGTTCATCAATAGAAAATTATATTTCTTTTCATGACATGACTATTGATGAATTGATTGAGGAAGCAATCATTGATGAAGAAAATAATATCTTACTAAAGAATAGGCGAATAAAGAAACGTTTACTTGATTATCGTAGTTATTTATTAGATAGTAATCTTTCACCAAATACTGTGAAAACCTATTTTTCTAAGTTAAAAACTTTTTATTCACATTTTGAAATTGAATTACCTCAACTTCCTGATGCAAAGTTTGAAAAAACATATGAAACTAATTATCTTGATCTTCCAACACGTGAACATATAGCTAAAGCTCTTGAAATTGTTCCTTTATCATTCCAAGCACTATTATTATTTATGTCTAGCAGTGGAACTGCAAAAGCAGAAACACTATCTCTAACTGTGGATGATTTTATTAAAGCAACATATGAATATCACAATAAATATTCATTAAATGAAATACTTGATGAATTAGAACAACGTGATGATATAATACCTACTATTTATTTAAGGAGAATTAAAACAGATAAATACTATTATACTTTCTGTTCAAATGAGGCAAGTACATGTATAGTAAAGTATCTCAAAACAAGAAAAAATCTGAAAGCTAGTGATAAATTATTTCCTTTTAGTAATTCTAGTGTCATAACAATGTTTCAAAAGATAAATGATAGAATGAATTGGGGATATAAAGGAAATTATAGATTTTTTAGATCACATACACTTCGTAAATATCATGCAAGTAACTTAGAACTAGCAGCAGAATACATTGATGCACTACAAGGACGAAGTAAAAACATAGTACATGAAACATACATCAAAACAAATCCTGAAAAACTAAAAGAAAAATATAAAAAAGTAATGAAAAATGTGATAATATACCCTAAACAGAAAGAAAAAGAAGTAAAAGAAGATATACATATTACAATTAACATTTTTCTATCAGACACATCATACAATATATATTGACTACATTATACCAAACTATTAAGAAGTATTTTTCATACAATATATTTAAACATAATATTCAGTTTAATAATGACATTTCATGGAATTCAAAGAAATTAACAGATATTGTTGAAATTAATAAAGGTAAGCAGTTAAACAAAGAAAAATTTGTAGATAATGGGAAATATTATGTTTTAAATGGTGGTAAAGAGCCTTCAGGATTTACAGATACATACAATGTTAATGCTAATACTATAACCATAAGTGAAGGTGGAAACTCTTGTGGTTATGTTAATTTCAATGATAATCCCTTTTATTGTGGTGGACATTGTTATTATTTGAGTAATTTGGATAAAAATGTAAATGTTCAATTTTTATATCATTATTTGAAATATTCTGAAAATAAACTCGTGAATTTAAGATTAGGAACGGGTTTACCTAATATTCACAAAAAAGACTTGAAAAATTTTAAAATAGAAATACCTGATATAAATGAACAAGAAGAAATTGTGGAATTTCTAAACAATATGGATTTTAAAATTATTTTAACCAATGCAAAAATTAAAAGACTAAAAGAATTTAAAAAATATTTATTAAGTGTTCTTTTCTGCTAAATTCAACAGAACATATTTTGTAATAAATATTTCTTGTAATCTTTATTTATTTTTATTTTTCTTTTAATTAATTCTATTTTTTTATCTATTACTAAAAGAAAACTAGATATTTTCTTTTGTTCATCTAATAATGGTAGTTTAATAGACTCTTTAGAATAATCTTTAAAATAGATATGCGGTATTGTAGAACCAACCATATATTTTTTAAAATTGATTTGTGTTAATACATAATATAAATAAACAAGATTATTTTGATTATTTGTAGTTATATATGCCATTGTACCGATTACTGAAGAATATGGTTCACATAAATATATTTTTCCTATGGATCCGTCTTTAACTAAGCCTATATATTGTTTATCTTCTTCATAAAAATCAATATATTTAACAATACCTTCAGCACCATATAATTTAAATTTCCCATTATTATGTTCTAATTGATTAAAAGATAAATTAGAAGACACACTAAATAATACTTCATTTAATCTTTTATCAATTAAATCATTTTTAAATTCATCAAATCTTAGAAGAGGTTCTTTCTGAATACTAAGAAGATTTTTTAAAAAATACTTCTTAATAGTTTGGTATAATGAATATTTCTTTTCCATTAAAATAATCTTTTTATCTATTATTGAAAGAAAATCTGCTATTTTTTCTTGTTCACTATAAGATGGAATTGTATGTTCTGTATTAAAAAAAATCTTTCACAGGTATGTTTAATAAACCATGATTTCTAGCACCTTCTACTGCTATTTTATACATTTCTTTATACCATTTACTAGTATCAAAATAAAATTTTAAAAAAGTACTATGTATATTATTTGAAATAGTAAAACATATGTATAATGTTGAGATAGCTCCTTTATCATATAAATCTAATCTTTTAACAGTACCATAGGGATAATTTTTAGAGTAACTTTTATTATATGCAAATTCACCTTTTTTAATTAAATAATATCCTTTTAAATTATCACTAGCTACTATTTTATCAAAGAATTCTGTCTGATCTATTAAACCATATTCTGCTGATATAGTTAATGGACGTTCTGTTTCTAGATTTTTATTTTTACGAGTTATTCTATCTACTATTTCATTTAATTTTTTAGTTTGCCATTCATCAGTGAACTCTGGAAACCGTATTGATGGTTCATGTTTGTTCTGGTTATAAAGTAATAGTCTATTTAAATTTATCTCTCATTTATGTAGAATAAGATGGAATTTTAAATAATTGTTCCATTTTTATTGATAGTGGTTTTAATATTTATTTGTTACAATATAGTATTAGTGAATTAAAAATATAGGAGTATTTGTTATGGATGATAATTTAGATGTTGTTAAAAATTTGATGAAGACTAATCCTGACATGTGGAGTGATGAGGATAAGAGTTTATTGTATGATGCTTTGAAGGATTGTAATCTTTTACTTCCTGCTGTAATTACATCAAGTGATGGTGATGAAGAGTTACGTTTTAGACCTAATCTACTAACTGATACTAGTGAGAATAAGCATTTGACATTATTTACTGATAAAGAGAAAATTGAAGTTCATGGTTTTTCTGTTGATGTTGTGTCTATTGCTGTTCATGAGGTTGTGAATATTCTTAAAAATATGGATGATATTTTTAGTGTTATTATTAATCCTTTTAGTGAATTTTCATTAGGTTTTCCAGTAGCTGCATTTATTGACATGTTTGGTACTAAGACTAATTTAGATAATTATGAGAAGTTATTAGAACAGTTTAAGAATGCTCCTGAGCTTGAAGAAAATATGATTGTTTTTGTAAGGGAAGATGAGCCTAATTTGTTTAATGATATAATTGATGGTGTTACTAAGAATGTTTTAGCGCTTGAAGCTTGTATTCATGAAGATTATAATGATAAGAATATTGTTAATGAGATTTTACTTCCTAAACATACTAGAGTTATTTTCCCCTATTCTGAGGATAATGTACCAGAACATCCTATTATTATTCTTCCACCGTTTACTGTGCTAAATTTTGAATCACAAGTAGATAATAAGTATATGTGGACTTGTATTGATCAGGAGTTTTATAACCTGGATGATTAATTAAATTAAGTTAACTATATGAGAATGATTATGATTATATTTATAGACTTATTTAGTGAAAACTTTCTATTTTTAAATAGATGATGTAGATTATGTGAATTGTTTTTATTAGAAATAGGGTTAGGTTATGTTATATTGTAATTTCTTCTTTATTTATCTTATTTTATTTTTGATTTCTTATTGTTTATTTCATGTTTATTTTAAGTAAATTTATAGTTAAAAATTAGAATTATATTTATTATTTTTTTAAGGAGTTTATTATTTTTTCATGTGAATTTTATTTTTTTATATTATCTTATCTACATGTTATAGTATTATTTTATTATTTTTATTGTATTATTTCTTTTTTATTGTTTTATCTTTTTCATATTTTACTAGTTTTTATTGTTTTTTGTATTTTTCTTTATCTTATTTTATAGTAAAATAGTACTAGTTTTTATTGAATAATAAGATATGTTTCTATCTTACTATTCTGTTTCCTATTGCTGTTGCTTTGTCTAGTTGGTCTTGTTTGTCGAGTATTGCTTTTTCTTTGTTGTTTCCTATTAGTAGTTCTATGTCTTCTACTTCAAATCCTATTCCACCGAATATGTCACATGTTGTTTCGAGGTTGTTTTTGATGTATGCATACATTGGTGGTTCTATTGCGGCTTGTGTGGCGATTAGTGAGATTTTTTTAGGTTTAGCATGTAGTGTATTTGAGTGCATTATTGAGTGTAGTCTGTCTATGAATATTTTTGCGTGTGATGATATGTTTCCCATATACACTGGAGTTGCGAGTATTATTCCATCAGCGTTATCAATTGCAGTGTATATTTCTTGCATGTCATCGTCTAGTGCGCATTTACCGTTATGTTTTGTGCAGTAGTTGTCTGCTTGGCATGTTTTTATGTTCATGTTGTTCATGTTGTAGATTTCTGTATCTGCTCCTTTTTCTTGTGCGGCTTTTAGTGCGGTTTTTAGTGCTATGTTGGAGTTGCTTCCTTTTCTGGGGCTTGTGTTTATTCCTACTATTTTCATATTTTTTCACCTATTGTTATTTTATTTTATGTGTTAGGTGTTTTATAGTAGTTGTTAGTATTTAATTTATTTTTTAAAAAAAGTAAAATGGGTGGGGGGGTTAAAAAATAAGTAAGTGATAAAAGAGCTTTGTTAAACTTATAAGTTTGCTAAAGCTTCTTTTACTGCTTCTATATCATCTGATACTTCTACAGTTTCATCCACTGGTTCTAAGTGTTTGATGTTGCATCTTTTGTTTTTTACTTCGTTTCCTACGATTTCTACGAAGTTTTCATCGATTACATCTACTATTACACATTTTTTCCCAGTTTCTCTTCCTGCGATTTTAACACATACTCTTCCTTTTTCTATTGCTGGCATTTGTTTCACCTATTTATTTATTTTATACAGTTTAATATAATGTTGGCTGTTGATTCTGCGTCGAAGGTTTTTGTATTGATGATAAGATCGTATTGGCTTAAGTCATCAATGTCGATTTCATGGATTTCCATGTATCGTTTTTTTTCACTTGCTGTTCTTTCTTTGATTTCATGTTGTACAGTTTCTATGCTTTTGTCTTCTCTGTAACTGATGCGTTCTGCTCGTGTGTTATCTGGAGCCATTAGCCAGAACTTGTAATCTGCATTTACAAAGAAAGCAGAGATTCTTCCTTCTACTATTAAATCTTCAGCTTCATTTGCTATTTTTGCTTGTCTTTTATCTAAAGCTTTGTCAATTTCATCATTACCCTCAGCGAACTCACTGAATTCCAATAAAGTCATATTGTGTTCAACGGCCATCTGTCTAAATACGTCTCCTGCTGATATGTAGGGGATATTTAGTTGTTGTGATAACTTCTGGGCTGCGGTTGATGTACCTGTGCCCGCAAGTCCGCCAATAGTAATAATCATAATGATCTTGCCTCTTCTTTAATTATTTTCTTTGTACAGTTGGTACAGTACATTCCACCATAAGGTCTGTTTGGTCTTCTTTGGTTTTTGGATAATTTTCTTATTTGGTATGGTCTTCCTCTTGGAACTGCATCTAATACTTTTCCACATTTAGCACATACGTGTTTTGAAGGTTTTTTCTTCTTATAGTGTTCGAGTTTTCTTCCACCTGGAACTCTTTTCAATGATTTTTTGAATGTTCCATTTCTGAATCTTGGTGCAGACATTTACTTTTTTCCTCCTTTATAATTTTCTTTTTATTATTTTTCCTTTATATAACTGATAATTATTTATATTATCGGTTTATTTTTTTGAATGCAATTACATTGTTTGTATGTTAAATATTCTTCTGAATAGGAAACTCATAGCAAATGATGCTAGTATGTACCATCCGAAGAAGTTTATTGTTAATGGATTTGATTGGGTCCAAAATATGTTCCATATTGGAATTAGTAGTAGGTAATATTGTGATGCTGTGATATTTATTACTACATGACTTAATGCATAGTTTCCAATCATTCCATAATAGATTACTAGTATTGGAATCATTGTTATGAATGTTGGCTTCATTTGCATTTTCATTAATTCCATGTTTTTTGGCATTAGTTCTGCTTGTTTTTTCTGAACTTTTGCTAATGCTTTTGGATCTCCTGACTGGTTTGCAGCCCTCATCTCCGCTTGTAATTGCTTCATTTCAGCTTGAAGCTCATGCATCTTATCATAGTCTATTAAGACTTTCTGTAATACTACAATAAATAATGCAATTAGTGTTGCTATTATGAATATTGTGAATATTGGGTTAGATGGATTTGGATCAAGACTTATTAATGGATCTAATATAAAATCTAGATAACTCATCTTGAAATCCTCATCTAGGATAAGATATCAACAATTTCTGATACAGCTTTATCTAGGCCGTCATCATTGTTTTGAACCATTGCAACAGTACAACCTGTTAGCACTGCATAGCTCATAGCAGTTGCTCTGGACATTCTTTGATGTAAGTCTATTTCATCAGTGTATTCCATGTCACGTACTCGTGAATCATCTGTCATTCTACGGTACATGATTTCACTAGGCTTTGCTTCTATGAGTATGAACTGTGTTGGTTGTAATTCTTCTAATACCCATTGTGGTAGTCCTGGAAGAAAACCTTTTGGGGTTTTTATTGTACAGTGTGTATCAATGATTACATCATCATTTTGTGCCATTTCATGTATTCTTTCTGCTGCTTGTTTTTGAACATCTTTCTGGATATTTGGGTTTAGTTTACGCATGTCGTCACGTGTTTCTACTAATCCTTTTTCACTTGCAATGTCAAACATTACATTTCCATAGTTAATGTTAACATAGTCAACTTTTTCTAACACTTTATTTAATACTGTTGTACTACCAGTACCAGGTATACCTGCAAGTACTACTATGTTCATTATAATCACTTCAATTTATTTAACTTTATTTTTTACTTATAATTACTATAAAGTTAGTTAAGATGTATGAATTTATATCATACATTCTTATTATTATAGTAACTTATTCATCTCCTAAGAATCTTCTCATCATTGGATGTACATCCATGAGTTGTTCTTTAGCAATTTCTTCATATAACCTGTAAACTACACCTACTGTAAGAAGTACCCCTGTACCTCCTCCAAGAGCACCAGTAAGATCTGCTACAAATGCAAGTAATCCTACAAATGCTCCACCAAGTACGGTAATTGTTGGAATATATTTTTTCATGATTCTTTCAAATTGAACTTTACTACTTCTAAAACCAGGTACTTGTACTCCCATATTAGAAAGTTGTCTTGATACCTGTTTAGGTCCAATACCACTGATTTCTACCCATAGTAATGCAAATACAATTGATAAACCAATGAATACTATTGCATAGATTAGAACTTTTAATGGATCTGTAAATAAAACTGATACACTAGTAGGAGTAGTTAAGTAATAAGCTATACCACTTATTGCTTGACCTTGTGATACTTCTCCAAGAATAGGAAAACCTACTTTTTGGAATAATCCTGCAAATAATTGTACATTTAAGAATAATGCACTAACTAATATAACAGGCATGTTACTAGCATAAACAAATTTAAGAGGATATTTGGATCTTGCTCCTTTTACTCCTCCATAGGATAATGGAATTTCTACTCTCATACATTCTGCATATACAACAACAAGGAATACAACTACTGTTGCAATAACTGGTATTAGTAAACCAAAGTTTGGTTGACCAGTTATAAGTGAATATATGAATGCTGGAATCTTACCTGCTGGTTCTGATGTACCAGCTGCGGATAAGAAATTAAATGACCCTACAAGTATTTGTTGAGCAACTCCAGCAGCAATGAATAATCCTATTCCACTACCAAATCCCCATTTACTTACAACTTCATCCAAGTAAATTATTAATATACCACCAAGAACCATTTGTAATATTAGTACTAATGTATATTCACTACTAATTGGTGGAAGTGAACCTGTCACTACAAGTACTGCTCCCTCAAATAATGTGAATATTATAGCTAAAAGTTTCTGTGTTCCTTGGAATGCAGCTTTATCTTCCTGTGAAGACAAGTCAAGGTTCAAAATCTTTCCCCCGACCAATAACTGCATTACGATTGAAGCAGTTACTATTGGCCCAATACCTAATGTTAATATTGAACCAAAGCTTCCTGCCATTACTGATCTTAACTGAGCGAATTGGTCTACAGCTGTTGGACTAAGACCAAATAAAGATACTTCACTTAAAATGAAGTATAATATTAATATTATTCCTGTCCATTTCAGTTTATCTCTAAAACCTTGGCGTTTTTCAGGATTAACTACCTGAGGTAAAAGAGAGTAAAATGGTTTAATACTATCTAGTGATGACATATTTTCTCCCATGAAAAGATATAATTTCTCAATTATACCCCTAAATATTTGAAATTACTTATATAATTTCAGCTATTCCGCCAGCATCTTCAATTTTAGCGATAGCACTTTGTGAGAATTTAGGTGCTTTTATTGTCATAGCTTGGGATAAAGTTCCTTTACCTAATACTTTATTGTAACCTAACTCAGTTACATCAAGTACAATTTGACCTTCTTCTTTAACAGCAATTTCAGCATCAAGAAGTTTTTCAATTTCATTATCAATAAATGTTAAATTGATAGGTTTAAATTGTTGGATTGTTTTTTGTGGACGTTTGAAACCATATTTACCAAAGTGATTAGGATCGTTTACTACCATCCAAGTCCAGTGGTGTTTGTTTCCTCCTGCAAGTCCACGACCTCCACGGTGTCCTGCACCTCTTCTTTTCTTGGTACATCCTCCACCTACAGATCTTGAACCTCTTTGTTTTCGGATTTTTCTTGTTTTTCTAATCATATCATGACACCTTTGAATTATAACATTTTTTCAAGTAATTCATTAATATTTTCTGCTCTGTAACCAAGAGATCCGCCTTCTTTGAAGGATTTTCTTGTACCTTCATATCCTTTTCTAGGAGGGTTTAAACGGAATAATGGTTTAAGACCAGCTTCTTTAAGAGTGGTTTCACCATTGTATAAAGCTACTGCTAATGCTTCAACTGAATCATAGTCAGTGTTTTCTTTAACAAATTCATCAGTAACTCTTCTATTACCAGAAAGTCTTCCTCTTTCTGCTAATAATTTTTTGTAAGTTTCTTCTGAAATTTCTCCCCAGGTTATGTAATCTTTTGCTTTTTGTAACATACCTTTGTAACTTGGTGTTTCTGGAATTACTACTGCATGACTAATTCTTGTAAGATTAAGCATGTCAAGTGTATCTGCAATATTTCTTTTAATTCCAGTTCTTCCTCGAATTCTTATAACTGCATACATAATTTACACCTCTATGTTTAATCTATAACTCCAAGAGCTCTGAGATCTTCATCACTTGATTTTACACTGGATAATGCTTTGAGTGCTTCAAATACTGCACCTGCAAAGTTTAAAGTGGTTTGTGTTTGTCCACTGTTTCTGGACCATACATCTGAAATACCTGCTAATGAAAGAATTGTTTTTCCAACATCTCCAACTGCAAGTCCTACACCTGCTGGTGCTGGCATAAGAGTTGTTGTTACACTACTCATTTTACCTTCTACTTTGTAAGGTACTGTGTGTCTTCTTCCACAACCGCAACCCCAGTCACCACAACCTCTTCTAACTTTTATAAGGTTGTATTTTGCTTGGTCTACAGCTTTTCTTATTGCAGGACCTACTTCTTGGGATTTACCTTGACCAAGTCCTACGTATCCGTTTCTGTTTCCAACTGCTACAATTACTCTAAAGTTAACTTTTCTACCAGATTTATGCATTCTTTGAACAAGGTTAACATCCATAACTTCTTCTTCAAGATCTGGTAATAGTGCGTCAACAATTTCTAATTCCATTATTGGAAGACCTTTGTCTAATATTTGATCAATATCAGTTATTTCGCCTTCTTTAACTTTTCTTCCAAGTTCTGTTTTTGGTTCCCATGCTTCAACATTGAACTTGTTAGAATTGTTCTTGTTGTTTGATCTATTTGATCTTTTGCTCATTGTGTTGCCTCATCTATTTTATTTTTAACGCTTTCGAAGTGATCTGGTATTTCTTCAGGAGTTAATCCGCATCTTATATAGTTTGCGAATTTTGCGTTTTTCTCTTCTTCATCCATGTTACTAGCATATTCTGCTATGTGTTCTCCTCTGATTCTGGAGTCTTCTGGTAATATGGATTCATTGTGTGGTATGTATAATCCAGCGTCAAGTGCTCCTTTGAGTACTGCATAGATTTTTGTTCCTTTTATTGAAGGTTGAAGTCCTATGTCTAATAGTGTTTCATCATAGTCTGCACTTAATGCTTTTTTACCGAAGAGGTAACCTGTTAGGTAAGCTGCTGATGTGTTTTTACCATTTCCTAACCATCCATAATCTTTTAAGTTTTTGGAAGTAGCTGAAACAAGTGTTTCATCTCCATTTTCTCCAATTTTAACTAGTTGTGTTATGGTGTGGTTTGATGTGATTCTTACAACCATTCTTGTTTTATCGAGGTCTACTAATTTGTATCTTCTGTTGTAATTAGTTTTTCCTTCTCTTCTTCTTTTGAATTGTACTTTGTATGTTGCGCTTCGTGCCATGTTCTATTCCCCCGTTTCTTTAAGCATTCCATGGTCTTTAGCGTAAGTTTTCATGTATGATTTACTTCTGAATGCTCCACCTTTTGCCATGTTGTATAATTTACGGTAGGTAGTTCTATCGATTTCTTCATTTTCACGCATATCTTTAAGAACAACTCTTAAAGAACGGATTGTACTCATCCATGCTTGTTTTTTAGGAGTTCTTGCTTTTTTAGCCCCTTTTCTACTACCATGCCCTTTTCTTCTTCCTTTTGCTTTTTGTTCAGCAATTTTTTTACTTCTGTAACTGCTTTGTCCGTTAACAGGTTTTGCTTTGATAACTCCATCATTAATCAAAGCTCTAATACTGTTTCTTGTAATTGCTCTGGATACTTCTTCCATGTGATCTGGATCTATCCATACTCTGTTTACTCCTACTTTTAGGATTTTTGCAGCTAATTTTTTCTGTGTGGTAAGATTCATGAAAATCCTCCTAATAATATAAAAATTAATTAAGATATTGTAAAAGTATAATGTATTCAAATAATGAACCATTACATCAAATGCAATCTTAATTTAATACTTTTACCCCAATTTTTTGAGCTTCTGCTTCAATTAACTGTCTTTTTCTTTTTCCAACTGTTGCTCCGATTCTTGCTGCATCAGTTTTTGGATTTAAAGCTTTGATTTCTTCGACATTTTCTACGATAATGTCTTGGTAACCTGAAGGATGTAATCCTCTGGTTGCTTTTGGATTACGGTATCCTACTCTTGCCATTGCAGGTTTTCTTGCTTGGTATCTTCGTCTTTTACTGAGTTTACCTCTAGGTCTACGGTAACTGTCACCAAGTTTTTTGTATCTCCAATGTTCTTGTCTTTTGAAGGATGGTTTTTTAGTCATAATAACTTCCTCTTATTAAATTTTATTCTAATTCTTCCTGTCTTTTGTCCACTAAGTAGATTCCATCTTGGAAAATACGAGGGTCCCGACCTTTAATTTTGGTTGCTTGTTCGATGTTTGCCATTGTTTGACCAACATGTTCTTTGTTGATACCAGTGATTGTTACATCTTCACCTTTTACTGAAACTTTTACATCGTCACCAATAATTTTTGCTGTACGTGGACTTCTTTCTCCAAGGAAGTTGTCTATAGTTACAATGTTACCATTTACTTTCACAGTCATTGGAAAGTGAGCATAAACTATTTTCATTTTATAGGTAAAACCATGTTTTACACCATAAATCATATTTGTAATATGTGATCTTATAGTTCCAACCATAGCTTTATCTTTTTTGTTTGGGAATGCTACGTGAAGGGTAACATTTTCCTCATCATTAGATATGGTAATTTTATTATGGTTGAAGTTTCTCTTAAGTTCTCCACCGTCTCCTTTTACTGTTACATCATTATCTACAATAGATACTGTAACACCTTCAGGTACAGGGATTGTCTCTGTTATATTTGCTAATTTAACCATTTTAATTCACCTAAAATTTAATATACGTATACTAATAATCTTCCACCAGTTCCAAGCTCTTTAGCTTCGTGGTGAGTCATTACACCTTGTGGTGTTGTAAGGATTAGTACACCAAAGTTTTTTGCTGGTAAGTATCTTTTTTCATAAGCTTCAAATTCAGTTACTTTAACTGCGTGACGTGGTTTGATAACTCCACATTTGTTTATGTTACCAACTAATTCAACATTGAATATACCAGCTTTTCCATCATCAACTAATTCAAAATTTCCTATATAATTTTCCTTTTGCATTGTGCTTAATACATGTCCAATAAGTTTGGATGCAGGTCTGATAACACATTTATCATTACCTTGTAACTCATTGTTTCTGATGTTTGTTAATGCATCTGCTAAAGGGTCCATAAGAGACATTCTTTAAACACTCCCTTTATTTAATTGTATTTTTTAAATCCGATTTTTGGAGCTAGTTCTCTAAAACATTGACGGCATAAGTTTAAACCGTATCTTCTTACAATAGCAGAATGATCTCCGCATCGACTACATTCTCTTGCTGCTTTCCCGTATTTTTTTGCCACAATATTCACCTTCTACTCTTCTATAGTAACTTGGAATTTTTCTTTCATTAATTCCATTGACTCTTCTTTTGTAACTCTTTGTGCTTGTGGTATTTTTTTAGGTCTTAATCTTCTTTCTTTGATTCTGTGACCTGGTTTTTGGAATGTTACAGAAACATCCATACCGAAAATTCCTATATCTGGGTCGTATCTTACACCAGGAATATCAATGTGTTCTCTGATACCAAAGGATACATTTCCTTCTTGGTCAAATTGAGAAGCTTTGATTCTGTTTTCTAATCCTGCGAGTACCATGGATATAATTTTTTCAGCTTTTTCTCCTCTGAGTGTTACTTTACATGCAATTGGTTGTTTTTTCCTAATACCAAATTCAGGGTTTGTAACTTTTGAGTATGTTCTTACAGGTTTTTGATCAACAAGACTTTCGATTAAACTTTCTGCTCTTGTTAATTTTTCTCCACCTTCACCTACACCAATATTTACTGTTGCTTTTGCAATGTAAGGTTTTTCCATTACATTCATGATTAGTCATCTCCTAATAATGATATAACTGGTTTGTCTTGACCTATTACAAATACATATTTTGCAAGGGTTAAGAATGAACCTTCTTCTGTTTCAATTAATGCAGTGTTAGATTTGGAAGATTGTGTGATTGTAATTTCACTAATTTTACCTATTTCACTAATGTGTTTACCACCAGTAATAAGTCCTAATGAACCTTCTTCACATTTAATTACATCAGCAATTGTTTGTTCTGGTATGTTTAATAATAAAACATCACCTGTTTTGTAATCATCTTCGGTGATTACATTTCTTCCACCTTGAAGGTTGAGTTGTGTTTTTCCACCTTTGATTGTGGTTTTGTTTAAAACTTTTGCTAATTTGAAGGTTGAATCTTTTTCTTCAATTTCGTGAAGTACTAATCTTCCTTTGTAGTCTTGTAATACTCTGTAGTATTTGTTGATTTTAGGTATGGATATAACATCCATGAAACCTACAGGGAACCTGTGGTCTTTTCTTGCAATACCATCTACTAAAACTTCACTGTTGTTTAGGATGATTTTTGCTTCACGACTGTTTGCTGCTAAACCTAAAATATCTCTTAATACCATTACAAGAGGTATTGATTCATATAAAGCATGTGGTCCTGCACTTGTTTTGGTTGTCCAAGTTTCTTCTTTAATGTTAATAGGCCACATTTTAGGTGCTTTGAATCTTTTTAAGTGTTTTCTTGATCCCATATTTGCCATGCTTATACCTTCCTATTTAATGCTTCATTTCTTCTTTCATCATCTAAATATACTTCTGTTAGAACTAAGTTTGATGGGTGAATTGGTTGGTATAATTTTGATCCATCTTGTTTTTGACTGGAAGCACCGTCAACAAGAACACGGTAATTTTTAAGATCTACACCTTCAACTTTTCCTTCAGTTCCTTTAAAGTCACCACGTACTATTTCAACTGAGTCTCCTTTTCTTACAGGGAATGCTCTTCTGTTGAATTCCTTTTTAAGGTCATCAGAAAGGTGTACACTCATTGAGTTGTGACGTTTGTGTAGTGGTGCTGTATATAATGCTTTACGTTGTTTTCTTGGTTGTTTTGACATTTTTTCACCTTATACGATTATACTTGCAGCACTACCAATTGCAGGCCAAAGATCTGCAGCTTCTTTAGCTATAGGACCTCTGATTTCTGAACCTTTAAGTACTCCTTCTTCGGTTATGATTACAGCTGCGTTGTCTTCAAATTTAACTCTTAGACCATCTGCACGTCTGTATTCTTTTTTCTGACGTACAACTACTGCTGTTGTAACTTCTCTTCTCATGTCAGCAGTTCCTTTTTTAACTGAAACTACTACCATGTCACCTACTCCAGCTGTAGCGAGTCTTCTTCTTACTCCTTTAAATCCTTTTACGGAAATAATTTCTACTTCACGTGCTCCGGTATTGTCTATACATTTAAGGTTAGCACCGATAGGAAGTGATTTGGAGACGTTTGATGTGATTGCTTTCATTTTATCTATTCTCCTTCTTTAACTTCTACTAGCACAAAATGTTTAGTTTTACTGAGTTGTCTGCATTCTGCGATTTTTACAGAATCTCCAACTTTAACGTCAAGACAATCTGGTTTGTGTGCTTTTATTTTAGAATTTCTTTTTTCGTATCTTTCGTATTTTTTAATAAATTTGTAGAAACTTCTTTCTACTGTAATTGTACGATCTGCCTTATCACTTGTAACTGTTCCTTCTATAATTTGACCTCTTACAGAGAGTTCACCGTGAAATGGACAGTTAGGATCATGACATTCTTTTTCTGGTTGCTTTACATTAATGCCTACCATAGTTTCACCTAATTTTCTTAAATTTTTTCTTTATCCGGTCTTCAGGGCGGGCTATAATGACTTTTCCCTCGATGGAAACTTTCTTATCACCAGGTAGTGTAAGTAGTATTGTTACATTTTCTTTTGGTAATTGTTTCTCATCTAGTCCCGTATCTACTGTGATAGTGTTACGGGTTTCATCTATAATTTTCCCTTTGATTCCTATAAAATCATTATGGTTACTGTCTATGACTTCAACAGGTAACCCGATTAATTCATGTCGGAATACATTTTGTGGAGTTATCATGTTAAAACTTCACATTTAATTTAATTTTTCCCTGTTCAATAAATTAATATTGAAATATTATTTAATCTTCTCTTAAAATAGATGTTTTTTACCTATTTTATTTCTATTGTATCTGAGGAAAATCCCATTTCTGCAAGAACTTCCTTAACTTTTCTTTTATGGTCTCCTTGAAGTTCAATTTGACCTTTTTTAGCAGTTCCACCACAAGCACATTTTGATTTTAATGCTTTGGTAAGTTCACGTATATCAATATCATGTTCATCAATTCCTTCAACTATAGTCATAAGTTTACCAAATCGACGACGTACTGTAAATACTTTCACTTTTTGAACTTCTCTTGCTATTTCTTCACAGACACATAGATCTTTTGGAAGACCGCATGTTTCACAGATATTCATCTCTATATTATTCTCCCTGTTGGTTGTTTTCATTCATTATAGTAAGAACACGGGCAATAGTTCTTCTAGTTTCTCTAATTTTTCCAGGGTTGTCTACTCCAGCTACAGCTCCTTTACTAATTAATGTATCATATTCTGCATGAAGTTCATTAAGTTTAGCTTGAAGGTCTGATGGACTTAAATCCCTTAATTCTTTGCTTCTTAAAATAACCATAAGTGATTCCCCATTATTCTTCTAAAGTTTCAATATCTTCTTCTTCAGTAATTTCTTCTAATTCAGATTCTTCTGAAAGTTCTTCTAATATATCTTCACCAGTGATTTCTTCTTGAATTTCAGTTTCTACTGCTTCAACAGGTGCTGCTTCAGCTTCTACTTCAACTTCTTCAGGTTCCATGATTTCGATATTGTCTGGTAAAATTACTTCAGGAGGCATGATTCTTACATAAATTCCAAGTACACCAGGTTTTAATTGTACGGTAGCAAATCCTTCTTTAACATGTCTTGTTGATGGTTCTCCACATTTTTTAATGTATCCATCATTGAATTTTGCACATGCAGAACGGGATCCTCTGATTTTACCGGAAATTGTAACTTCTACCCCTTGTGCTCCAGCAGACATGATTCTTCTGATGATGGAGTAAGCTACTCTTCTGAATTGCATTCCTCTTTGTAACATAGCTACAATTTTATGTGCCATGATTCTTGGGTTTAATTCAGGTACTTCTACTTCTTTAACTTCCACTTGTGGGTTTTCTAAGTCAAAATTGTTTTTAAGAGTTTTTGTAATTGCTCTTACGGTTTTTCCACCTCTACCGATAACCATACCAGGTTTTTCAGCGTAAACAATAACCATAGTTCCAACAGGTGTTACTTGAATATCCATTCCACCGTATCCTGCTCTTTCGAGTTTTTCTTCAAGATATTCATCTATTCGTGTTCTTTTTAATCCTTCTTTAACGAAATCTTTTTCAATCATGTTTACTTAAGCCTCCCCTAGTACAATTTGTATGTGAGTAGTAGGTGTGTTTGAAGGGCTTGCTCTTCCGAATGCTCTTGGAGTCCAACCTCTTATGATTACTCCTCTGTTAGCAGTTGCGTGAACTAGTTTAAGGTTTTCTACATCTAATTCAGCATTTTCTGCGTTAGCTTCTGCATTTTCTAATACTTTTAGAATTGCTGCTGCTGCTTTTACAGGGTATCTACCAGATGGCCATCCTTGTAAATCTTTTCTGTGACCAACTTTTTTGTTGTGTCTTTTGAAAGGAACAACAGTTTTTTTAGCTATTACATCTTCTAAGAATGCTTTTGCATCTTCTAAGTACATGTTACGAATAGTTCTACATATTTCCACTGAGTGTTTAGGAGAAATTTTTAAACTATGACCTGAAGCTTTTGCTATTTTTTCACCAGGTTTTCCTTGGTATGAATAAGTGTTTTTCTTTGCCATAAATAACATTCTCCTTATCTATTTAAGTGGTACAAACATTGATGATCTGGTAGCTCCCATACCTGGGTCTCCGTGTTGTACTCTTCCACGTGTTTGTGAGAATTCTCCGAAGTAGCATCCAATCATTTCTGGTTTGATTGTTACTTCTACAAATTCTTTTCCATTGTATATACCAAATGTGTATCCTACCATGTTAGGAAGTACAATCATGTCACGACAGTGTGTTTTAATAACGATTGGTCTTCCATTATCTGTTTGCATGTCTTTAACTTTTTCCATTTTATCAAGAACTTTTTGTTGTCTTGGTAAAAATCCTCTTTTAAGAGATCTTCTTTGTCTTGATGGTAATAATGCTACTACTTCATCAAAGGACATTTCTTGAAGCTCTTCAAGAGTGTATCCTCTAAATTTAAAAATCTTACGAGCCAATTAAGTGCCTCCTTCTATCGTCTTTTACCTGTACGTTTAGCTGCTATGGAACCAACTTTTCTACCTGCAGGTGCATGTCTTGAGATAGTAGTAGGTCTTCCTGGGTGTTGCCTGTTACCTCCACCGTGAGGGTGGTCTACTGCGTTCATTGCAACTCCTCTAACAGTCATCATTTTCTTACCTTTTGCTTTGAGTGCGTGGTATCTGTTACCAGCTTTAAGATATGGTTTATCTTTTCTTCCTCCACCAGCTACAACACCAATAGTTGCTCTACTTCTTGGGTTGAATGCTTTGAGTTCACCTGATGGTAATTCTATCATAGATTTATCTGCATCGTGGGTGATTAAAGCTGCGTATGTTCCAGATGATCTGACGAATTTTCCACCGTCTCCAGGATTATTTTCTATGTTGAATACTGGAGTTCCTTCTGGAATTTCACTTAATGGTAATGTGTTTCCTGGTTCAATTGGTGCTGATACACCACATTCAATTTCATCATCTATTGCAATACTTTCTGGTGCAAGAACTAATTTTTCTTCACCATTTGCGAATTTAACTACTGCAACAGGTGCTGATCTTCCAGGGTCGTGAATTATATCTGTAACTATACCTTTTAAACTTCCTTCTTTTTCTAATGCATCATAGGAACGGTATGCTACTTTTCCTCTGAATCTGTGTGATGAACTACGGTATGTTGGAGTTCCTCGACCTCTTCTTTGAATAATCAATCGTTTTCCCATAATTAATCCTCCTCAATAAATTTCTACTTAGAATACACCTAATCTTACAGCAATATCTTCTGCTGCTTCAGCTTCTTCTAATTCAATTGTAGCAACTTTTTCTCCTCTAGGAGTGATGTGAGTGTTTACAGATAAAACTTTTGTTTCGTATAAATCTTGGAAAGCATCTTTGATTACTCTTTTATTTGCAGATCTACGAACTTCAAATGTGATTTTGTTTTCATCGTAAATTTGATTCATTGTTTTTTCTGATAATCGTGGTTTTATTATTACTGAATATGGATCCATAATAATCTAACTCCTATTTTGTTGGAATAAATCTGCGAGTTTTTCTACAGCAGATTTTGTGTATATTGTTAATCTTCCTGCGTGTGTTCCAGGTGCAAGTAATTCTGCGTTGATGTTATTTACTTCTACAACTTCAACTCCAGCATGGTTTCTTGCTCCTAAACTGATTCCACGGTCATTACCAACAACTACTAGAGGTCCTTTAGGTGTTCTGTATTTTCTTCCTCTTAGTTTTCCTTTACCAGATTTGATTTTTCTTCCTTTTTTAGCTCTTAAGATATCATCCATGATACCAAGATCTTTGAAGATTTCTCTGGTTTCTTTAGTTGTTTTTATTGTTTCTAATTCATCATCTACAACAAAAGGAACTTGTTCGAGATTTGCTACTGCATGACCTCTTTGTTCTACGATTTCTTTATTAGCTGTTGCTGCTATTGCAGATCTTATTGCTAATATTCTTTCTTTTTTGTTGATTTTTTCATGATAAATTGTATTTACTCGTGGAGGATGTGCTTTTCTACCACCAATTGCTTGTGGTACAAATGCTGCTTTTGATGATCCTTTTACACGAGGAACCATAGCTGCCCCTCTACCGGAACCAAATGATTCAGCTGTTGTTCTTTTACCTGCCATTGGGTTTGCTCCCCATGGTTGGATTCTTGCTGTTTGAGTTGAAATTACAGCTCTTTTAATTACATCTGGTCTGTATTCTTCTTCAAATATTTCTGGGAGCTCAATTTCCTCGGTGATGTCGCCTTTTAATGAATAAACGTTAACTTTTGCCATACTTATCACTTTCTATATTTAGACTCCCTGTTTTGAAGTTGTGCTTATGTAAGATATTTCTGGAGCTGTTGCATCTTTACTTGCATTTCTTACTCCTTTTCTTAAAACAACTAATCTTTTAGAAGGTCCTGGTAATGAACCTTTAACTAATATGTAATTGTTTTTTACAAATCCATATTTTACAAATCCACCATCTGGGTTGATTAAATCTACCTCAGATTCATCGCCTATTTTTAGGAGTTTTTTATTGTATTCTGTTCTTTTATGGTAACCCATTTGACCTTGCATTGCAACGGTCCACATTGTTCTGTTTGGAGTCCATGGTCCAATAGAACCAACGTGTCTTTCTATACCACTACGTGCTGCTTTACCATATTGGATTCTTACACCGAATCTTTTTACAGGTCCTTGAACTCCTTTTCCTTTGGTGGTTGCTATTGCATCTGCAAATTCTCCTGCGTCAAATACATCTTGTGGTGCAATTTCTTGTCCGAGGATGCTTATTGCGTAGTCGAGTTTGTCTTGTACAGTTTTTCCACCTACTCCGAATTCAAGTACTTCTGGTTTTTTCTTAGGCACACTGGTAAGTTTTGGTTTTGTGTGAACTAGAACTCTTATTTCATCGATTTCATCAATTCTACTTTTTAAGTCTTCTAGTTTTGATTCGATATCTTCGAATTTTGGAATTGATATTTTTCTTGATAATTCATCGTCTAAATTATCATTTGCGAGTACATCGGTTAAAGTTTTTAATCCGTATGTGGTTTTTGTGTAAGCTCTAATTCCCAACACTACTAAAGGTGGTGCCTCTAATATTGTAACTGGAACTGCAAGTTCCATGTTTTCTGTTGGAGAACCTTTCCTAGAGTCCAGAGCCGTCACGTGGGTCATACCCACCTTGTATCCTGCGAATGCTAGTAGCCCAGTCTCGTCTGCTTCTGGCCAGGTACTTACACGAGGTGTTTCTCTAGCCACTCTTTTACGAGGACTGAATGCAACCGATCCTTTTCTTGGTTGGTGATGTCTAGTCATGTTTTTTTCTCCTTAGATTTTATAATTTTTATTTATTTTGTTTTAATATGTGTTATTTACATGTTTAAGTAACAAAGTATCTTGCTAAAGTAATATGTTAAGTATTGATAAGGTACTAGCTAATGCTTCCTCAGTCCTAACTGTTTCAGTACCTTGTCTAGGAACTGTGTTTAATACATAATCAAGTTTGCGTTCATTTATCATGCTGTTTATTCCAGAGTAGGGTCCTCCAAATAAAATAGCTACATGATTTGCTTGCGTAATGCTGGTTTGAACCTCGTCGAGAATAGAATTAATGTTAGGAGCATATTTTGATGTTCCAATAACCAAGTCTGGTTTATTTTTCATCATGGTTATGCTTTCATAGAGGTTACTGTCACTAGTAATTGTCTTATATCCCCAATAAACATCATCTGGTTCATCAGGTTCTACTAAAATTTCTTTACCAAATTTTTCTATACGAAAACTTAGTACTTTGTTGACACTTAGTTTTTCCTTGCATAAAGCAGGTTGGCCTACACCAATATCGACCATTGTGCCTTTTCGGACACGTTTTGTTGTCAATCCTTGTCTGAAGTCGCCAACTTGGGCTTCATCAGTTGCTGGATGATGTGGTGTTCTAAGTGGTGGAAGTATTCCTACATTTTTCAGCTCCGGTGTAATCGGAAATACTTGTTTTCTCAAGTATTGAGGTGTATCCATGTAGTCTAGGATAGTTTTCATATAGAGAGCATCATCTCTACTACCTCCATCTGAATTATCATTGTAAATAACTATGTTATTAGCCCTAAATAGAGCAGCATATCTTCCTATTAGTCCAACTTTATATGTTCTAATTTTTGAATCACGGGATTCAGCTAAATAACTATTTGGTATAAATATTGATAATTTTTCCATAATAGAAATTTATGTTTCTTAAAATATATTAAAGTTTTAAGGAAGTATTTCATCAGTTGGAATACTATATTATATTTTACTTCTTAACTATATATAAACTTACCTATTAGATAGGCTATAAAAAGTCTGATAAATTGATTGGTGGTTAAACATTTTTGGATAATTGATTAATTCATAAACACTACTTTTATTACAAAATATATGACAAATACATAATTGTAATGATTATTATAGTAGAATTAATTATCCATTACTAATATTTTCTATACATCCCCTGGAATAAAAATATATGGGGGAAAATAAAAATATTTATTTTCTATTTTCTTGTTCTTGTTTGATTTGTTGCATGTATGTATTTACACCCATTGAAATTGCTGCTATCTTCTTATTTGGAAGAAATGTTGCATGTAATTTTGAAATTCTTTCTTCTTCTTCTTTAACAACTCTTTCAACTTCTGTTAATAAGTCACGACTATTTTCTTCAATGAATGCTGTGTGAAGATTTGCTTGTTTGAAGTTTTCATTTTTCATTAATGCTTTATGGAATGGTATTGTTGTTTTTACCCCTACTACTATGTATTCATTTAGAGCTCTTGCCATTCTTGCTATTGCTTCATCACGATTATTTCCATGTACAATAAGTTTTGCAATCATTGAGTCATATATTGAAGGTATAGTATAACCAGAGTATACTCCACTATCTATTCTTACTCCTATTCCTCCAGGTGATCTATATCCTAGGATTTTACCAGGGTTTGGTGTGAATTCATTTAATGGATTTTCAGCATTTATACGACATTCTATTGCATGTCCATTTACATGTACATCATCTTGATTATATTGTAGTTTTTCTCCACTTGCTACTCTTATTTGTTCTTTTACAAGGTCAATTCCGGTTATTGCCTCTGTAATTGGATGTTCTACTTGTATTCTTGTATTCATTTCTAAGAAGTAGTATTCACCATTAGAGTACATGAATTCTACTGTTCCAGCACTATTATAGTCTACACTTTTTGCTGCTTTTATTGCAGATTCTCCCATTCTTTCTCTGAGTTCCTCTGTCATTATTGGTGATGGTGCTTCTTCTATGAGTTTTTGATGTCTTCTTTGTATTGAGCATTCACGGTCACATACATGTATTGTGTTTCCATGTCCATCTGCTAGTACTTGGAATTCTATGTGTCTTGGTCTTTCAATATATTTCTCAATATATACTGTTCCATCTCCAAATGTTGCTTTTGCAAGATTTTGTGTGGATTCTATTGCACGAGCTAGTTCATCTTCTTCATAAACTACTCTCATTCCTATTCCTCCACCACCAGCAGATGATTTGATTATTACTGGAAATCCTATTTCTTTTGCACGTTTTTTTGCTACTTCCACATCATTGATTCCTTCTTTATCCCCTGGTACTGTTGGAACTCCTTTTTTAATCATGAGTTGTTTGGATGTTATTTTATCTCCCATTGCTTTTATTGCATTTTCTCTTGGACCAATGAGTGTTATTCCATTTTCATCACATCTTTGTCCAAGTACAGGGTTTTCTGATAAGAACCCATATCCAGGGTGAATTGCATCTACTCCTTTGTCTACTGCAATATCCATTATTTTATCTATATCTAGGTATGATTGTGCTAGAATATCAGAGTTTAATGATACTGCTTCATCAGCATATTTTGTAAATAATGCTTTTTCATCTGTTTTTGAGTGTATTGCCACAGTATCTATATCTAATTCTTTACATGCTCTGACTACTCTGATTGCTATTTCTCCACGATTTGCAATTAATACTTTGTCAAACATTGTTTTTCGTTTCCCCCTCTAATGTTTTAATGCTTTTTTAAGAGAATTTCTTATTAATCTATATTATAATTTTTTTTACATTATTCTAGATTCTATGTATTATTTTTAGTTAATATGTAATATACAATTTACTAAAATTGCAATAATTTATATAAAACTTGCATGTATGTGAAATTCATAAAAATAGGTAGCAAAAATACATCATAAAAACAGAAATCTACTGATTTAAAAAAAAAATATTTATAACTACAAAACATACATAGATACTAACCTAAATATTACCCACAATGTAATATTAATATAATTTAATTTAGATTATAAACCCAAAAAAAGTAGAATAATATTAATAGGTATTAAAATGATAAGAAAAGATATTTTAAAAAATATAGAAGATGAATATGTTACAGAATCTGAATTATTAAAAAAATTAGATATTACACATGAAAAACTAAAACAAAATATTAAAAATCTTAAAGAAACAGGATACACCATAAAATTTGATGAAGAAAAAGGATACAAACTCCATGAAACACCAGATACCATACAACCATTTGAAATATCAAGGGGCCTTGGAACAAAATACATAGGACACAACATCCACCTATATGAAGAAGTAAAATCAACAAATGACACTGCAAAGAAATTCGTTGATGGTGGAGCAAAAAATGGTACAATCATAGTAGCAGAAAGACAAACTGCTGGAAGAACACGAAAACATGATCAATGGATATCACCAGAAGGCGGAATCTACATGACCATGATACTAAGACCAGACATTGCACTAACAGAAGCCCCAAAACTTACCATAGTAACAGGAGTAGCAATAGCAAAAACACTACATGATGAATTCAATATAGATGTGGGAATAAAATGGCCAAATGATATACTTATAGATAATAAGAAAATCTGTGGAATACTAACAGAAGCAGTAGCAGACTATGATAAACTAGAAGCAGTACTTGTTGGAGTAGGAATAGATGTGAATATCAAAGAAGAAGATATTCCAAAAGAAATTAAAAACGTGGCAACAACAGTTAAAAAAGAATCAGATGAACCAATCAACAGGGCAGATATTATTAGAACATTCTTCCAAATATTTGAAGAATTATATGAAGAATTTGTAGATGGAAACTTCAAATACATAGTATCAGAGTGGAGAAGACTATCCTCAACAACAGGTAACCGTGTGAAAGTATACAAACATGGAAAAGCAATATATGGTGATGCAGTAGGTATTACTAATAAAGGTGCTCTTATCGTAGAATTAGATGATGGATCACTTGAAAAAATCATATCTGGAGAACTAATAATTCTTGATGATTAAAAAACTAGAAATCAATTTTTCATCTCCCCATTTTTTACTTTTCTTTTAAACACATTTTTCAAGATAAATTTTTTTTGTATAACTAATGCTTACTTATAAAAAAATGGATTATTTATGAAAAAAAGGAATTATTTAAGAAAATAGATTAAACTATCTTCCATGTTACATTATAATTTATTCATAGAGAACTGCTTCAATATTATTCTCTTTTATAACACTAACTGTTTTATCAAATACATCAACAATAGCTCTTACCATATCATCCATGCTAAGTTTATCAGCATCTTTTGCAGACCAGTCAATACGTACTGTTTTTGATGCTCCAGGCATTCCCACAGCAGGTATTGTTACAATATTATAATTATCAATTAAAAGCATTGAATAAACTGTTGCAATAACATCAGCATCAATATCTGTTTTCACACCTCTTTTTTCAACTTCTCTTTTTATTTCATCTTCTTTGAACATGAAACCGGTAGGTGTTGTTAATGGATTAAGGTTTTCATCAACGAGTTTTTGATATAATTCATCTTTTTGTTTGAATGCTTCTTTAATTCTTTCTGGTGAATACTTTTCAAGTCCTTTAATCATACCAACAACTAATGGTGGTTGTGCTTCAAGACCATACTGGTTAACAGTTAATTTTATTCTATCAATTAACTCACTACTTCCAGCCATAAGACCACCACGTGGACCTTCCATTAGTTTATCAGTACTTGTTACAGATAAATCTGCTCCCATATCTATTGCTGTTGGCTGATTATATACTGCTCTTCTAATTCTTGCACCTGATGCATCATCAACAAATACTACAATATCCTTTTCTTTTGCCATGTCTATAACTTGTCTGAAATCATCTTCACTAATTACTTCTAAATCCATTGTAGTTCCTGTTATTACAACAAGTGATGTGTTATCATCTATTTTAAAATCATCAAGATTAGTGTATTCAACATAGTCTGCTCCAACAAGACTTGCTGTACGTGGTATAGATGGATGTCCTGGCTCTTTTGCAAGGTAATGTACAATTTTAGTTCCAGGCTTTACTAGTGTTATAATTGTTGCAGCAATACCACTAGTTGTACGATTAAGTGGTAAAACCTTCTGACCACCCATATGTGCTACTCCAAGCTCCTGAATCCTATCTTCAAAAACTGCAGGACCTGCATAAGTTTCAAGTAATGATATATCCTCTGGTGTCACATCAAATCCACCAGCAAGACCCGTGAGATCTATTAAACTATCAATACCATCATTTCTCACCTTACTATTAATTATTCTCAAACCTTTTTCTCGTCTTTTTACTTCATCTAATGTTATTGACATCTACAAATTCATCTCCAATAAAATTATATAAATAAGTATAAAAAATTCTTATTTTAATTTTTCTAAAATTTTTTTTTATTCAGTTAAAATATTTGTAAATAACAAGGTATAAAATTTAATATTGTAAATTCCAAAAAAAATAGGTAGAGTCTCTCAAAAAATAGTTTTCTTAAAAATTTAGGTAACACTATTATTAAATTAAATAATTTAATATTATGTAATTAAATTAAAAAAAAAGAATTACTTTATACATTTAGTTATAGATTTATGTGTAAAAAAAAAATATGTTATGAATTGGTGGTTATAATAAAAAAAAATAATACTATTCTACATTAACATTAAAGAAGTCACCAAATAATTCAAGTACAAGTTCTAGTTGTTCATCAGTAAAGGTTATAATAGTAACATCACCATCTTCTTTGACAAAGTACTCTGCATTAAGAAGTTCTCCTTTATCATTCATGTAGACATATACACCATCTTCAACTCCTTCTTCTGAATCATTAAGATATACTTCAAACTTAACTATTGTTTCAATAGATTTAATACCTTCAAATCCAAAATCAGGATTAGTTTTCTTATCTTGTAAAGCATTGTTAAGCTCAACCATTCTTTTTCCAAGTCTATCAACATTATCAGTCATAAAATAAAAACCCCTATTATAATCTTTATAAATTATTAATTAATCTATTCTTTATTGTACTTAAATATTATTTAAATATAAATAGGGGAAATAATAAGTATATTAAAATAATATGATACATATAGCATAATATATTATGAAATATTTATTCATGAAAAGGTGGACAACACTTAAAAAAGATATTTAGAAATATTCATGAATAAAAAAAAATTTCATCTCTAGGAGGTAGATACTTGAGCGATAAAAGCAAAGAATCTAAGTTAGCCTCAGGAAGTATAATCATACTTCTAGGTTCAATAATACTTAGACTTGGTGGATTTATTTATCGATCTATATTAAGTAGACTTTTAACAACAACAGGATATGGAATAGTAGGACTAACACTACCCTTCCAGAATGCATTAATAACCGCGGCAAGTGGAGGAGTACCACCAGCTATAGCAAAATATGTATCACAATACAAGGCTGTAGATGACAAACAAATGGTACAACAAGTTATAAGAACAGCTATGAAGCTCATGATATTCATGGCAGTACTTGCAGCAATAATAATGTATATAATATCAGAACCTGTTGCAATAGGTATGTGGAACAAACCAGAAGCACTACTACCTCTAAGACTAGTAGCAGTTATAGTACCATTTAGTGTAATAGTAGGAGCACTACGAGGAGTATTTCAGGGATTCTATAAGATGACACACATCTTCTATTCCAAGTTTCTAGAACAAATATTTACACTAATCTTTGCATCAGCACTTGTACTAATTGGATGGTATGCAGCTGGTGCAGTAGTAGGTACAGCTCTTGGATTTTTAATGGCTCTTCTTGGTTCATACTACCTGTATAAGAAAGATATAAAAGACCCATACCTTAACAGTGAATTTCATGCACTGCCAGCACGGGAAGAATTTAAAGTACTTATAAAGTTATTTAAATTTGCAATACCTGTTGTAATATCAGGAATAGCAGAAATATTCATATATGATACTGGAACCTTCTTTATAGGAATGTTTTTACCAACACTATTTGCTGGATTCTATACAAATGCTAGTGCAATAGCAAGAATACCATTAATAATAGCAAACTCAGTATCTACATCAGTACTACCTGCTACAAGTGAAGCAGACAGCTTAAATGATAAGAAATTACTGAAGATGTATATACATCAATCATATCGTTACACAACACTTACAACACTACCAGTATCTGCCTTTATCATGGTATATGCTACACCAATAATGGCACTACTTTTCGGTGATAATTATATTGGAGGAGCAGGAGCATTATCCTTACTTGTTACTGGAATGTTTTTCTTCTCAGTATACTTAATTGCAAGTAGTATGTGTCAAGGACTTGGAAAACCACAATTTCCCATGTATGCATTAATTGCTGGATCTGTTGTAAATATTGTATTTAGTTTCATACTCATACCAATATATAGTATTGAGGGTGCTGCAATAGCAACAACAATAGCTACACTTACATTAATGGTTTTAACTATTGTTAAATTAACACAGCTTTCTGGAGTACATGTACCATACAGGGATGTTGTGAAAATATTTATTGCATCAATAGTTATGATTATTGTAATGTATCTTGTTCCAAAAACAATACTTGGAATGATAATTGGTGGAATTATAGGTTCTATAATATATCTAGCTGTAGTACTAGTACTTAAAGCTATTAAAAAGGAAGATGTTGTATTTATTGAACATATTGTAAATAAGATGGGACCTCTTAAGAAGTACTTAGATGTTCTTGTGAAATTTATTTATAATCATGCAGCATAACTTACAAAAACATAACCCCCCACAGTTTAACCTTCTTTAATGTAGAGTTATATTATTGAAGAAATACTAGTTTTATTTTAAAGAATATGATTTAAGAATTAACTAATTTTATATTTTTTTAAATGTTTTAGAAAAATAATAAATTTTATATAAATAAGTAAGGGAGGTTAAGAGAGATAAAAAATCTATAATTTGATTTTTATATCTAATGCACTGCATCCTTCTTCATATACAAATACAGGGTTTATATCTAACTCTTTGATTTCAGGGAAATCAAGTGTTAATTTAGTGACACGTTTTAATGTATCTTTCACAGCTTCAATATCACTTGGATTTTCTCCACGATATCCTTTAAGTAATTTACTTATTTTTGTACTGTCTATTTGATCATCAATTACTTCATCACTAATTCCAGAACCTAACTTGAAGCATACATCATTAATTAAGTTCACATAGATTCCACCCATACCAAATCCTATGATAGGACCAAATTGTGGATCACGTAGCATACCTATTAATATTTCATGTCCATTAGGCATCATTTTTTGTACTTCTACACCATCAGGTACTACATCAGGGTGTGCTTCTTTAGCACTAGCCATGATTTTCTCAAATGTAGTTTCTGCTTCTTCTTTTGATGAAATATTTACTACTACTCCACCAATATCTGTTTTGTGTAAGATTTTATCTGATGCAATTTTAAGTACAACAGGGAATCCCATTTTTTCAGCTGCTTCTCCTGCTTCTTCTTTGTTAGTTGCAAGAACTATTGGTGCTGCTGATATTCCATATGCTTCTGCTACTTGGTATGCTTCACTACCTAGTAATGCATCTCTTCCTTTTGCTTTAGCATCTTCAAGTACTTGTAATGCTTTTTCTTTGTCAACATCTGTTATTTTTTCAACACAAGATTCTTGGTCTTCTTCTTTGATTGTTGAATATCTTTCTAGTGCTTGAAGTGCTGTTACTGCTGTTTCTGGGAAGATGAATGTTGAAATACCATTGTCTCTGAGTACTTTGTTTTCTTCTTCAAAGCTTGGTCCACCCATGTTTACTACGAATAATGGTTTATCTGATTTTTCTTTTGCTTTTACAATTGCTTCTCCTACTTCTTTTGGTTGGTAGGATGCTGTTGGACATGCCATGATTATTACACTGTCAATATCTTCTTCAGCTAGTACAATATCTAGTGTGTTTTCATATCTGTCTGGTGATGCGTCTCCTAATACATCTATTGGGTTACGTACACTACCTTCTTCTGGGATAACTTCTTTAAGTTTGTCCATGGTTTCTTCAGATAGTTGTGCTAATTCAAGACCTACATCTTCAATTTTATCTGCGGTGAGTACTCCTCCTCCACCTGCATTTGTAACTACTGCTATTTTTTTACCACGTGGTAGTTCTGATTTGGAGAATGCTAATCCGAAATCAAATAAGTCTTGCATGGAGTGTGCTCTCATTACTCCACAGTTTTCAAATGCTGCATCGAATGCTGAATCATTTCCTGCTAATGCTCCTGTGTGTGAGGATACTGCTTGTGCTCCTGCTTGACTGGAACCTGATTTTATGAGTACTACTGGTTTTTTCTTGGTTACTCTTCTCATTACTTCAAGGAATCTTTCTCCATCGCTTATTCCTTCAAGATATCCGAGTATTACGTCTGTTTTTGGGTCATCAGCTAATTCTTCTATTACGTCAATTTCGGATACATCTACTTTGTTTCCTAAACTTACTACTTTACTGAAACCTATTCCTTCAGAGATACTCCAGTCAATAATTGCTACTGTCATTGCTCCACTTTGGGATACAAATGCTATGTTTCCTTGTTTTGGCATCATTTGTGAAAATGATGCATTCATTGGTGTGTGGGTATCTAGGCTTCCTAGACAGTTAGGACCTTGAATGTTCATATCGTATTTTTTAGCAATTTCTGCCATTTCTTCTTCAAGTTTTGCTCCTTCTCCACCTATTTCTTTGAAACCAGCGGTAATTGCAATGATGTTTTTAATTCCTTTTTGTCCACATTCTTCGAGTGTTGCGTTCATGAATTTTGCAGGTATTGACATTACTGCTAGGTCAATGTCTCCTGGAACATCGCTTACTGATTTATATGCTGGTAAGCCGAGTAATTCTCCGTCTGCTTTTGTGTTAATTGGGTATATGTCACCTTTAAATCCACATTCTTTGAGGTTTTCTGTGACTATATAACCTATTTTTCCTTCTTGACTTGATGCACCGATTACGGCTATAGATTTTGGATTGAATAATCCAGTAAGATCTTTCATATTACTTACTCCAATAAATTAATTTTTTTTACTAAAAATATGGAAGATAATCTTCAGGACAAATTTCAAAAAGTATATTCATTCCTGATTTATCTTCTTCAAAAAAATATTTATTCATGAATTATCATTATAAATTAATTCATGTTTTAGATGTTCATATATATGATAAGCTAAGCTATATATAGTTATTAGTAATTTTTTAAAAAATGAGGGGTGAAAAATGAAAAATATGAAAAAATAGGGGTGTGAATAATAGGATTAAATTATCATTGTTAAACTTATCCTACTTCTTTCAATATCTACACTTAATACTTTAACTTCTACTATATCTCCAACACTTACAACATCCATTGGATGTTCTATGAATGTATTTTCTTTAAGTTGTGATATATGTACTAGTCCATCATGATGAACACCTATATCTACAAATGCTCCGAAGTCTACAACATTACGTACAACGCCCTCTAATACCATTCCTTCTTTTAAATCTTCAATATCTAGTACATCTGTTCTTAGTTGTGGTGTGTCTAGTTCATCTCTTGGGTCACGTCCTGGTTTTCTTAGTTCACTTATTATATCTTTTAATGTCCATACACCAACACCTAATTCTTCAGCCATTTGTTCCATATCTTCTACTTTAATGTTTACTCCACCATTTCTAACATCTGATAAGTCATAGTTATATACTGTTAGTAAGGCTAGTACTATGTCATATGATTCTGGATGTACACATGTACTGTCTAGTACATTTTTTGGTTCATATATTCTCATAAATCCAGCACATTGTTCAAATGTTTTTGCTCCAATTCCTGGTACTTTAAGTAGTTGGTTTCTATCAACAAATGAGCCATGTTCTTCACGGTATGCTACAATATTATTTGCTATTTTCTTAGATACTCCTGCTACGTGTTGCATTAGTGCTGATGATGCTGTATTTACATCTACTCCTACATTATTCACACTTTTTTCTACTACTCCATCAAGTGATGCTCCAAGTTTTTTTGGATTCATGTCATGCTGGTATTGTCCTACACCTATTGATTTTGGGTCTATTTTCACTAGTTCTGCTAGTGGGTCTTGCAGACGTCTGGCTATTGATATTGCTCCACGTTCTGTTACATCATAATCCGGAAATTCCTCGATTGCAAGGTCACTTGCTGAGTATACTGATGCTCCAGCCTCATTTACTATTGCATATTTTACATTGGTATCTTTTATAATGTCTACTATTACTTGTTCTGATTCACGGGATGCTGTTCCATTTCCTAGTGCTATTACATCAATATTATACTTCTTAATTAAATCTCTGACTACTTGTGTTGCTTCTGCTACCTTGTTTTGTGGTTCTGTTGGATATATTACTTTTGTATCTAGTACTTTTCCATATTCATCTATTACTGCTAGTTTACATCCTGTCCGGAATGCTGGATCCCATCCTAGTACTACTTGTCCTGTTATTGGTGGTTGCATGAGTAGTTGTTCAAGGTTTTTCTTAAATACTTTGATTGATTTATCTTCTGCTACATCTGTTAGTATGGTTCTAAGTTCTCTTTCAATTGCTGGTGCTATTAATCGTTTATAGGAGTCTTGTATTGCATCTTTTATGAATTTTTCAGTGTATTTATTATATTTTAGTTCTTCTGGATTTTTTGAGTAATTTATTAGTACTTCATCTTCTAGGAAGAATTCTATATTTCTTAGTGGTGCATCTATTTTTACTTTGAGTATGCCTTCTTTTTCTCCACGATTTATTGCAAGTATTCTATGCTGAGCAATATCGGATATATTTTCTGAGTAATCATAGTACATTTCATACTCTGATGATACTTCAGCATCTTTTGGTTCTACAGTGATTTTTCCTTTTTTAATTGTTATATCTCTGATAAATCTTCTGAATGATGCTTTGTCTGATATTATATCTGCTATTATATCATTTGCTCCTTTTAATGCATCATTTACTGTTGGTACTTCATCATTAAGGTATTTTTCAGCCTCAACTTCTATGGAGTGGTCAAGTTTTTGGTCATATATTACTAGTGCTAGTGGTTCTAATCCTTTATCTCTTGCCTTACTTGCCCTTGTTGTTTTTCTTTGTTTGTATGGCCTATATAAGTCTTCAAGTTCTACTAGTGTTTCTGCATCATTGATTTCATTTTCTAATTCTAGTGTTAGTTTTCCCTGTTTTTCAATGGCATTAAGTATGTTTCTTCTACGTTCCTCTAGTTTTTGTAGATAAACTAGTCTTTCATTAAGTGCTCTTAGTACTTCATCACTTAATCCACCAGTTGCTTCTTTTCTGTATCTTGCAATAAATGGAATTGTATTATCCTCATTTAATAATGTAATTGCCGCATCAGCCTGCCATGGTTTTATATTTAATTCATTTGCTATTGTTTGTTCTATATCAATCATTAATTCACCTATTAAGAACCTGTGTAATACTTATTAAATATATGATTAATCTATAATAAATTTTAATTAAAATAAAAATAATAACTATAAACCAATATATAGGCAAAAACTGTTAATTCAATAGAGGATATGAAAATGGAGGATGCATAAATCATGCCAGATAGACGAAGATATAGTTTTGACATGAGTGATTATAGTCGTTACAAGAAAGTAATGTTAATTATTCTGATAATTATAAGTATAATAGGTAGTGTAATTCTGTTACAGTATGACTCAAATGAAAGTAGTATAACTGATACAGCAGATAGTGTTGATGAAGTAGAACGTATAGAGCCCACAACAACACTTCTTGCAAATACAAGTCGTGGAACAGTAACAGTAGAAGGACCATTTGGAGCAGCACACTCTGATACAACAGTAGCATACATTCTAGGAGTACATCCAAGAGAAAGTGGATCACATCGTATAATGGATTTAGCGCTTAGAGAAAAAAGTGATTCACTTAACTACACATACTATATATATCAGATAAATGTAACAGAAGATGCAACAGACTTTAATAAAAGTAGGACAAATGGACAACACCTAGCAAATAAATATGTAGTACCAGATATACTAAATAAAACATACAATCTTGCAATAGACGTTCATTATAGTGATGGAAGCTGGGGAGTACCAAGATTTATCTACACACCAGTAGATAATAACACACAATCCTATAATATATCCCATGAACTAGCAGACCACTTTGAATGGCTAACCTACTATGATCCAGGAGAAAATGCATCAAGTCCAATAGATGTGACAGAACCATTAAATGATGGAGGAGTACCAGCAATAATCTATGAAGCATACTCATATGACAATGAAACAACAACACGTGAACATGACAATCAACTAATAGACTACATAGATAACATGCAACTCATATAATAAAAAAAAATAAATCCTCACATATTTACCTTTTTTAGGAGATAATTACTTGAAATTTAATTACTTATTTTATAGATAAATTTTGAAAAAAATAAAACTAGTTTTATGAAAAAATAAATTAAAAAAGGGTGGTTAATTGAAGAATATTACTAAAAATATTCTTTAGTTAGGATATGCATTAGGTCCTTTAATAGCTGTATTATTTGTATATGTGTTTTTGGATTGTGTTATTGCTTTTTTGGTGAATGCTGCTCCTCCATAGTTTGCATGGTTTTTAGTGAATTTGTTTCCAATTACATTACATGTTGTTCCATCATTGTAGAGTCCTCCACCAAGGGATGCATTACCACTTATTATGTTGTTATTTGTGATGTTCATGTTCATTGCATTGAATATTGTTCCACCCATGTTTGCTTTGTTTGCTGTGAAGTTAGTGTTTTTTACTGTGAAGTTTCCTATGTTGTATATTGCTCCTCCACTTTTACTTGCTGTGCAATATGTTATCACGTCACTGTCTACTGTTACTGTGTTGTTAGAGAATATTGCTCCTCCATATATTGCTTTGTTTCCAGTCATCTTATTGGATTTAAGTGTAGCTACACCTTTGTTTGCTACTGCTCCTCCAGTTTGTGAAGCATTATTGTATCTTATCGTGTTTTTCTGGATGAGTACTACTCCTCCATTATATATTGCTCCTCCATATTTTCCACGGTTAGATTCAAATGTGTTACTGGTAATTGTTCCATTTGCATTGTTAAACATTGCTCCTCCTAGTTGACCAGCAGTGTTTAATGCAAATTTATTTGATACAACAGTGATGTTTCTTGCATTATGTACTGCTCCACTCCACTGGTTAGCAGTATTTGCTGTGAAGTTGTTGTTTTGTAGATTCATTACTCCAAAGTTGTAGATTGCTCCACCATTTTTGGTTACATGGTTTGTTGTGAAGTTATTACTGGTTATTGTTGCATTTCCACTAGAGTATATTACCCCACCAAAAGCAGCAGAATTATTAATGAATTTATTGGATTGTAAGTTAACAGTTCCCTTACTGTTTATTACTCCACCAGAGTTTACTGCGGTGTTGTTAGTTATATTACTATTTTTTATGGTGAGTTTTCCTTCGTTGAGTATTGCTCCACCATAACTTGCATGATTTTTGGTTATGTTGTTTAAGTTTAGTGTGAGTGTTCCTTTGTTATATATTGCTCCACCTGAAGATGCAGTATTATTAATAAATTTATCCCAATGTATATTCATACTACCTGTATTATATATAGCACCACCATGAGTTGCATTATTATCCATAAATTTATTAGAAGTAGTATTTAGATTACCTGTGTTATAAATAGTTCCTCCTTGATTATATGCATTATTGTTAGTAAAATTATTATCATTCAAACCAACTACATACTCTTTATTGTATAATACACAACCATATGAAGCATTATTATTCATGAAATTATTATAAATAATATTTCCTATATTACCTTTATTGTATAATACTCCTCCATGATAAGCAGAGTTACTGGTAAAATTATTATAGCTGATATATTCTATTTTACCATTATTGTATACTATACTACCATAACTTGCATTGTTGTTTGTGAAGTTATTAGCATATATTTCATGTAAATAACTATTTAGATATACTATACCACCTTCATTTGCAGTGTTATCTGTAAAATTATTCTTTTTGATAGAGAATGATTCGTAGTTTTCTTTTATTGATGACTTACATGTATAATATACTACACCACCCTTGGATGCACTATTATTCATGAAATTATTATGATAAATAGAAGTCATGTTAGCAATATTATAGAATACACCACCATAATTTGCATTATTACTAGTGAAATTATTATCCCAAACACTCCAAATTATATTACCCTTATTATATAGCACACCTGCATTATTATGTGCAATATTATTAGTAAAATTATTATAGGATATGACATTTATTTTGGCAGTATTATAGAATACACCACCATCATTGAATGCTGTATTATTAGCAAACATATTAAATTGAAAAGTACTATTACCTTTATTGTATGATACTCCACCATATGAAGCAGTATTTCCTATAAACTTGTTTTCGAATGTATTACCTGTAGCACCTGCATTATATATCACACCACCATAGGTTGCATTATTATTAGTGAAAATATTATGATAACAAGCATACTGATCATACTTGTCATGACATTCAGTGGTAGTTGTGAGATTATGTGTAATATTATAATGGCATTCATAAGAATAAACTGTGACGATTTTATCTGTATTATATATTACACCACCATAGGTTGCAGTGTTATTTATGAAATTATTATCTGTAATACTATTTACTGCAGCCTCATTGCATATTACTCCACCATATATTCCCTTGTTATTTTGGAAAATACTATTTCTACATGTGAGATTTCCCTTATTATATATTACTCCACCTTGTTTTGCTGTGTTGTTTATAAACTGGGAATTATAAATTTTTAGAAGTCCCCTGTTTAATATTATTCCATAAAATTCATCTTTCGTATGATTTACATGTATTGTATTATTAAGTGTGAGAAATCCATTAGATCCTACAATTATTCTTATATAATTAAATGTTAGATTTCCTATCAAGACTGTGTCAGTTATACTTATTGTACCTGTACCAAGGAGTACTGATTTTTGTCCATTTATTGTTATGTTTCTGTTTATTGTGAGATTACTTGTTATATTATATTTATTTGGTGTTAATTGTATAATATCAGCTGTTCCATTATTAATTTGATCTTGTAATTCCTCAGAGGTATTTACAGTTACAATACTATTTTTCAAAGTTTTATTTGTTTTGTTATAACTAGTGTTTGTTTGTATTATTTTACCAGTTACATTATCAGAAGTTACTTTGTTGATAACTGTTGAACTCTGATTTACTGTATTTGTAGTGATTGTATCATTACTTGTTATGTTATTTGCTGATACATTATTTAATCCACAGACTAGTAAAATTATTACCAATACGAACACTATGTGTGTGTTTTTATTCATAATGTTTCCTAGTTATTTTTTGTAATATAATTTATTAGAATAAGAATAAATGTAGTTGTTATTTTATTTTAATTTTTAAAATAATGAATTATTATTCTAATAACTATATAAAACTTGATTTAATTCAAATTCTATTATTATATTATTTTATTTAGCATATATAAGTAAGATGTAGATTAATGCTATAGTTATGTACTACCAGGCATTATTTATTAGAATAATTGTTATTTGAGGAGTTATTCTTTATTAGTAGTTTTTTTATTTTCTAAATTAAGTGTTATTTTATTTATTTTAACTATATTTTTATAAAAAGAGTTATTTATCCAGATAATTAATTATCATTAAATGTAATAAAAGTTATATGAAAAAAAGTAAGTGAAGATGATTATATGAAGTTTTGTAAGAAAGTTATAATGTTTAAATGAATTATATTTTTATGAATGGTCTTCTCTACAGAATATTAAAAAAAAATAATAGTTTGGGTGGTTAAGTTTGATATTCTTATTTTTCTGTGGTGTTATTTCCTAGTTTGAATGATAGTTTTCCTGTTCCTGGATTGGTTATTGTAAGCTCTGAGCATTGTGGATTTAGTTCTTCAAGTAGACTTCTACCATCACTGCTAGACATGAAGTGTGGAAGGTATCCTATTATGTCTACAGGGTATACTGTTGCTGTTACATTTTCATCAACTATGTCAAAGTTTACCATGTATGCTCTGTGTGTTGCTGTGTTACTTTGGTCAAACATGAAGTTTCCTAGGTTGTAGAATATTGGTTTTCCATTGTATACTTCTATTCCCTGGGTTACATGTGCATGTGCTCCTACTACTGCATCTGCTCCAGCATCTATTGCTTTGTGTGAGATGTTTTCTTGTGCTTCATTTGGGCTTCTGCTGTACTCATTTCCATAGTGCATGTATACTATTATTATATCAGAACCATTTGCTCTAGCCTCACTTATTTGTTGTGGTGATTCTGTGTCACTCCATGCTGAGTATCCTGGTGTTTCATCTCCTGCTACTGGCATTACTTCACTACTGTATTCTTTGAAGTTGTCACTGTCCATGTAGTTGAATATGGTTATTTTATGTCCATTTTGTTCTAGTGTTACTGGACGTGTTGCTTCTTCCTTGTTTTCTCCAGCTCCTATATGTATTATTCCTGCTTCATCAAGGTTTTTTATGGAATCTCTCATTCCCTCAACTCCATAGTCAAATACATGGTTGTTTGCATTTGCAGATATTACTGTTCCATTTGTTCCATTTACTAGGTTTATGTATTGTGGACTTGCTTTTAGTGGTACGTCTGGTTTTACTGCATTTCCACTTGTTGTGAAAGGATTTTCTGTATTTACTAGTAGTATGTCTGAGGGTCCTGTTACATTACTTACATATCTGTAGGGACTTTCTGTTGTGGAGAGTACTCCTGGCATTTTACGTCCAAACATTACATCTCCTGTTACTGTTATTGATAAGTTTCCCTTAGTTGTTGTATCTTCAGTGAATTGTTGTATTAGTGATGATGATTTGTCACTGCTAAATGGGTTTCCTAATGTTACTAGTAATCCTGCAAGAATTATGATTAATACTATTAGTATTATTATTTTCTTTTTTAGATTATCTTTTTGACTCATTTTTTATTCACTAATGTTTAGTTTTGTTAAAAATAATGTATAAAAATTACTATTGAAAGAATTTTTTTTTTGAATTAATTAATTTCTAAGAAAAAGTTTTGTTTTAAAAAAAATGGTTAAATTTGAAGAGAATATTTATGCTTCTCTTCTTGATGGTATTATGGCTAATACTATTGGTATTAGGAAGAATAATGAGATAACTATTTGTACAAGTAAATCTGTTGATGATTCTGTTGTTAGTAGTTCTATCATTCCTATAATCCACATGACTGATATTACTAATGGTAGTATGTATTTTATTACTACTACCCATGTTTTTCCTACATGCACATGTGATAACTTGTTTAGTGTTGGTAGTAGTTTTTCTACTCCATAGTACCATCCAAATATGAGTGATTGTAATACTACAGCTAGTAGTACTCCAAATTGGTTAATAAATGCATCTGCTAGTGTTAGTATGTAGTTTCCGGAACCTGTTGTGTATACTAGTGATATTATTAGTCCTACACTACATAATAGTGTCACTGCTCTTACTCTTGAAAATCCAAATTTCTTGGATAATGCTAGTGACATTGGTTCCATAAATGCTAGTGCTGATGTTACTCCTGCAAAGAATACACATATGAAGAATATTGGTGCTATTATGTATGCTACATCACCCATAACATTAAATATTCCTGGGAATACTACGAATAGTAGTCCTGAACCACTTGTTGCTATTTCATTTATTGGAAGTCCACTTGCTAGTGACATGAATCCTAGTATGTTAAATACTCCTAGTGCTGTGAATAACTCAAATCCAGAGTTTGAGCTTACAACAATAAGTACATTATCTATTAGTTTTGAATCATTTGGTAAGTAACTTGCATATGTTACTGCTATTGCTTGACCCATTGATAATGAGAAGATTATTTGTCCAAATGCTGCTAGCCATATATTTATATTAGTTAATGCTTGCCAGTCAGGATTAAATAATGCTTCTAGTCCTATCCAGTGTCCTGGTAGTGTGAATGAGTAGAATACTATTATTGCCATCATTATGAATAATAATGGTATCATTATTTTAACTACTCTTGCTATTCCTTTATCTAGTGCTTTATGTGATATATACCATAGAAATATCCATATTGCTATTGTAACAAGTAGTGTTGGTATTACTGGTGTAAGTATACTGTCAAGGTTATTTCCACCTACTATGATATTGGTAGTGTAGAATAAATCAGGATTTGATCCCCAGCCCTTAAAGAAGCTTAGTATCAGGTATATTACATCCCATCCCATTATCACAACATAATATGTTAGTACTAGAAATATTAGAAATGCTGTAAACCATCCTACTACCTCAAATTGTGGCTTCAGGTTTTTAAGTATATTTGATAATGAATCTTTAAATTTAAATCCAAGTCCATATTCCAGTATTAAAAATGGTATTCCCATGATAAATATTGCAAAGAAGTATGGTATTAGAAATGCTCCTCCACCATTAGAGTATAACACGTAACTAAAACGCCATATGTTACCTAGTCCTACTGCAGCACCTATCATTGCCATGAGAAATGAAAATGAACTATCCCATGTATGATTATGATTATTATTTTTAGTATCTGACATCTATCTCCCCCAAAAAAAATATAAAGAGTATATTCCCTATTTTATTTATTATATTTATAGAAAATAGATTATAAAAATTACTGAGACTTTTCTTATAATACAAACAACACTGTAAAAAAAATTATGTGGTTTCGATGTAGATGAAAGTTTACACTTAAAATGATTCAACTTCATTTTTTTTTCATAGAATTCGTATGAAAATTAAAGAGTGTCCGCCAAAATAAATTTTTTCATATGAACTTTTCTTTATTTTACAATTAAAGTCCAAATAGGCATTATTAAAAATCAATTTTTGAATTTTGGCGAAGACACAATTTATAAAAAATAAAAAATTTTTTGATTTAAAAAATATGAAGAAATATTTTAAGTTTTTATTTTAATCTAAAAATAAAAATAGTTTTTTAAAAGAGATTTGTTTTATTACAAAAAGGATATAAAATTTAGTAAATAAAAAGATTATTCTTTCTATTCATCATATTTATATCTACATTATACTAATATGGAAAGTGTATTATATATGTCCTATCATCTATAATTACTGTTTCCATGTTTATATTATACTTATTTGTTGTACATAAATAATATGGATAATTTGACACTGCAAAAAATTAGGTGGTTTCGATGTAGATGAAAGTTTACACTTAAAATGATTCAACTTCATTTTTTTTCATAGAATTCATATGAAAATTTTTATTATAATTATCTTATTTTATTTGAAAATTAGTTTTTAAGGTTATTTTTGTATAATATTCTTTTATAATTTACACTAGAAATAATTCTCATTTAATTTTTATTAAAATTAAAAAATAAAATAGTAGAATTAATATAAGAAGATAATATTATATTTAAACATGTATTCAACTAAACAAAGCTCATCTAATAGTATATTTGTTGATGAACAACTTAAATTTTACAATTTTTTTGAAAAATTAAATAAAAATAGTTTTTCATACACTTATTTTACAATTGATAGATCTTTTTATTATAAAAAAGTAATTCAAACATTTTATAAAGGAATTACATTATTTAAACAAGAACATGTTTTTTGTCCAGAAATGTTCATCGAAAAGTTATTAAAAAAATGGATTTACAACAAGAAATTTAATTTTATTAAATAAAGGAAAAGAAAAATGTAAAATTCAAAGATATGAATGTAAACATTGTGGTAAAACATTCAATACAGAGTTAACAGGACTTATTGATGAAAATAAAAATATAGAAAAAACAAGTAATAAAATAGAAAACATGTTCCAAAAACTATTTCCAAAACACATGAAAAGAGTAATGAAATCACAAAAAGGAATTTAAAGTAGATTCCAACTGAGAATTGATTATTGGGAAGAAAAACATGAAATAAAATAATGACCCACATAACTTTTGACAGAGACATACAAACATTTTATAGATTTTATAAACATATATAATAACATAATGACTTTCTATGAATGATTAAAAGGGAACATTATATTTATTATATTTAACAAGAAAATAGTGGAGGCTATACATGGATATTGAAGAAACAATATATAAATATGCTTTAACAAATGCAGTAGAACATGGAAATAAGTGTCAAACAGGTTCAGTTATTGGAATGGTAATGTCCAAAAACCCTGAAATGAGAAAAGACCCTAAAACTGTGTCACAACTTGCAGGAAAATTAACAGCAAAAGTAAATGGACTTAGTCCTGAAGAACAAGCAAGTGAACTTGAAAAATATGGTGGACTGGAAGAACATAAAAGAGCACCAGAAAAACCAAAAGGTTTACCAGAACTTGAAGCACCAGAAGGTAAACAAATAACACTAAGATTTGCACCAAACCCATCAGGACCACTGCATATTGGTCATGCAAGAGCTGCAATACTTAATATGTTATACCAGAAAAAATATGATGGAAAACTTATACTCAGAATAGAAGATACAGATCCAAAAAGAGTAGAAGTAGATGCATATGATTCAATACCAGCAGATATTGAATGGTTAGGTATAGAACCTGATGAAACATACATTCAAAGTGATAGAATAGAAATCTACTATGACTATGCAAGAAAAGCAATAGAAATAGGTGCAGCATACATGTGTACCTGTGATGGTGGAGATTTCAAAAAACTTAAAGATGAATGTAAACCATGTCCATGTAGAAGTCATACAGTAGAAGAAAACATGGAATTATGGGATAAATTTGGTGACATGGAAGAAGGAGAAGCAGTACTTCGTGTGAAAACAGATATTAATCATAAAAATCCTGCTATCCGTGACTGGGTTGCTATGAGAATAGTAGACCAAGAACATCCACGAATTGGAAATAAATACAGAATCTATCCAATGATGAACTTCTCTGTAACAATAGATGATCATCTACTAGGTATGACCCATGTACTAAGAGGAAAAGATCACCTTGCAAATAGTGAAAAACAAGCATACCTCTACAAACACTTCGGATGGGATATACCAGAATTTATTCATTATGGAAGACTTAAAATGGATGATGTACTTCTAAGTACATCTAAGGCACGTGAAGGAATAGCAAGTGGAAAATACACTGGATGGGATGATCCAAGACTTGGAACAATACAAGCTATTGCTAGACGTGGTATTAAGAAAGAATCATTATATGATTTAATTGAAGAAATTGGTACAAAACAGGCTGATGCAACTATTAGCTGGAAAAAGATATATGGATTAAACCGTAATATCATAGAAGAAAATACGAATCGTTACTTCTTCATACCAAATCCTGTGAAAGTAGATATAGCTAATATTCCTGAAGATAAACAAGAGTTAAGTATAAGTCGTGAATTACACTACAATCAACCAGAAAAAGGAATGAGAACTCTAAACTTTAATGGCTCAGCATACATTCCACAAGATGACTATGATAAGGCTATAAGTCAAAATAAGCCATTAAGATTAATGGATCTTGTAAATATTAATGTAGATAGTGATAGTGCAGTATATGATAGTGAAACTCTTGAAGAAGCACAATCCAAGCATGCACTTATCATCCAATGGGTTCCAACAGAAGATGCTATAAAAGCAAAAGTTGTAATGCCTGATAACACTGTAACTGAAGGTTATATTGAAGCTGATAGTAGTAGTGTTAAAGTTGATGATATGGTACAACTTGAAAGATTTGGATTTGCAAGAGTTGATAATGTAACTAGTGATGAAATAACATTCTATTACACACACAACTAATTAAATAATAAATTAAAAAAAAGGTGAAAAAAATGGCAGTAAATGTTAATGATAACTTTGGATTAATACAAAATAATTACTTATTTGTAGAAATAGCAAGAAGAGTAGAAGAATATCAAAAAGCAAACCCTGATGTGGAATTAATTAAAATGGGTATTGGTGATGTTACAAGACCACTAGCAAAAACCGTGCTTAAAGCATTCCATGATGCAGTAGATGAATTAGGTCAAGCAGATACATTCAGAGGATATGGACCAGAACAAGGATATGACTTCCTTATTGAAGATGTTATAAAAAATGATTATAATACTATTGGTGTAGAACTTAAAAACTCTGAAGTATTCATTAGTGATGGAGCAAAATGTGACACTGGAAACTTCCAAGAATTATTCTCAGCAGACAATACCATTGCTGTAACAGATCCTGTATATCCTGTATATGTAGATAGTAATGTTATGGCTGGACGTAGTGGTAAAATGGGTGATGATGGGTTCTATGAAAACATAGTATATCTTCCATGTACTGAAGAAAATGATTTTGTACCAGCTCTTCCTGAAGAAGATGTTGATATTATTTATTTATGTTATCCTAACAATCCTACAGGAACAACTCTTACTAAAGATCAACTTAAAGAATGGGTGGATTATGCACATGAACATGATGCATTAATATTATTTGATGCAGCATATGAATCATTTATTAAAACAGAAAATGTTCCTCATAGTATCTTTGAAATTGAAGGAGCAAAAGAAGTAGCTGTTGAATTTAGAAGTTATTCTAAAGTTGCAGGTTTCACTGGTACTCGTTGTGCTTATTGTGTTGTACCTGAAGAAGTTTATGTGAAAGATTCTGAAGGTAATGATGTACAACTTAACCCATTATGGAATAGAAGACAATCCACAAAATTTAATGGTGTATCATACCCAGTTCAACGTGCAGCTCAAGCAATTTACACTGAAGAAGGTAAAAAAGAAATTCAGGAAAATCTTGACTACTATGTGGAAAATGCTAAAGTTATACGTGAAGGTCTTGAAAAAATAGGATTACATGTTTATGGTGGAGTAGATTCTCCTTATATCTGGTTTAAAACTCCTAATGATATTGATTCCTGGAGTTTCTTTGATATATTATTAAATGATGCTCATGTTGTAAGTACTCCTGGAGCTGGATTTGGTCCTAGTGGAGAAGGTTATATTAGATTAACATCATTTAACACTTATGAAAATACTGTTGAAGCTATGGAAAGAATTTCTAAATTAGAATTCTAATTTCCTTATTTTTTTATTTCATAGTTTGTTAAATATTTCATAATATAGAAGAAATATTCAATTAAAAGTAGTTAATAATAAGAAACTATTAAATAATACCTACAACAAAGTTAATTTATTAAATATAGGAGATGTTAAAAAATGACAGAAATACCAAAAGCACCAGTAACAAGAATTGTTAAAAATGCAGGTGCAGAAAGAATCAGTAAAGATGCAGAAGAAAAAATCGTTGCAGCAGTAGAAGATTACGCAGCAAAATTAGCAGCTACAGTTATTGACTTAGCAAAACATGCTGACCGTAAAACTATTCAAGCAGAAGACGTAGAATTAGCATTAAAACACTTCTAATTCTTCTCCTCTTTAAAATCTTTTTTTATTAACTTAAGTTTATACCCTATTTTTTAATTAATATTTATACAAATTATTTTTACAATGAAAAGTAAACTATTTTATCTTATCATATGTATCCTTATTTTAAATATAACTTATCCTAAATTAATTAATCTATAAAAAAAATAAGGTGGATATGGGTGGTTATTGTATTATTTTATCCTTGGATTTTATTCCAATTAATGAAAGTATCATTGCTATGATACAGGAAATAGTAGCTATTATCATAGTTATCTGACTACTTTGTATTAGTAAGTTGTAGTTAGATGGATTTATTGTTACATTTCCCATGATAAATGCAAATATTAGTGTTAGTAATCCTAAACTAAATGATTGACCTATAGTTCTAACTGTTGATAGTGATGCTGATGCTGTTGCTATGTCTTTTTTAGATACTGATCCCATGATTACATTATTATTTGGTGATGAGAATATACCAAATCCTATTCCTTGTAGTGCCATTGATATTATTATCATATATAGTGGTGTTGTCTGGTTCATGAAGCATAATATGAATAATGCTATTGATACTAGTCCCATTCCTATTGCTGCTAGTATTTGTGGTTCTATTTTATCAGATAGTTTTCCTGCAAATGGTGAGCATATTGCCATTAGTAGTGGTGTTACTATTAGTATTAAACCAGTTGTCTGTGCATCTAGTCCTTCTAAGTATTGAAAGTGATAATTTAAAATATAAGTTACTACGAACGTTGCAAAATAACTAATCAAAGATGCGATATTTGATGAGGTATACTTGGAATTCCTAAATAAGTTTATGTTATATATAGGATTCGTGATTTTTAATTCATATTTTGCAAAGAATATGAGAATGATAACTCCAATAACTGCCATAATCATACCAATACTTTGATTGAATCTTGTAAAACCATATACTAAAACAACAATACCAATCACATAAAGCAGAGAACCAACTATATCTATAGATACATCATCACCTATTAACCATTCCTTACTAATTAAATGTAACAGACAATATGCAATTATTATAAGAGGAATTGTAACATAAAAAATACTGCCCCAACCAATATTTTCAGATAATATACCACCAATTGTAGGTGCAAGTGTTAAACCCATGTAAACTCCAGTTACATTTAATCCAATAGCTTGTCCACGTCTTTGTGGTGGTATTTGTGATGTGATTATTGCCATTACATTAACAAATAATATAGCTGAACCCACTGCATGAATAACTCTTGATATCATTAGAAATGTTATATTATGAGCTAGTCCTGAAAGAACTGCACCTATAATATAAATAATTATTCCAATTTTTAAAGTCTTATTTAAACCATATTTTCCACATAGTTTCCCAAAAGGTACACTAGCTGCTGCTATAATAAGTAAATATATGTTCACAACCCAGTTTTGCATGATATTAGTAATATTTAAGTCATGTGCTATTGTTGGCAGTGCTACTGACACGGCATTTGAAGTAAATGCCACGGCAAATGAACATAATACTGCTATTATAACAACATATTTATTTATTGTATCTTCATTAATCTCCATACTATATTATATTATCATACATGATTGTTAAAACCACAGTACAGATAGTTGATGATTAATTAGATAAAGTTCTAGTTAAATATTATTAAGTATAGAAGATAAAACTTAGTTGGGAAAAAAAGTATGGTTAAAGAATATGATTCTGATGAAAAGGAAATGTTTAGAAAATTCATGGAACTATATGCTCTTAAAAGAAATATTGATAGAAAAATAAGTGAATTAGAAGATGATTCTAATAAGAATTATGAGTTATTTAATGAATTTAAGAAATTTTATTTAAATGAAAATAATACTAATTTTAGTATAGCTAATAGTATTAATAAATTTAGTAAATTAGTTAATGAAGATAATGATAATACTATTTATTCATTGCCCAATCCATCTATGAATACTACTGAAGAGAAAATGTTAAATGAATGTGTGTCTAATTTTAATAATTTATCTGATGATGATAAGAATAAACTTATTGAAAAAATAAAAAGTAGTTTTCGGAAAGTTAGCTTCCTAAATCATATGTTTAATTATTTGAAATTACATTTTAATTCATTTAATAAAACTGTGGATATTGATCCTAGTCGTCTTCTTGCCTTGACTGATGGTATTTTTGGTATGGTTATAACTTTACTTGCATTTGGTATTTCAATACCGGATGTTTCCTTGACAACTTATAATGAATTTATCCAATTTTTCATATCTATTATTCCTGATATTGGTGTTGTGTTTGTTAGTTTTATTGTGGTTAGTTCTTTTTGGATTTTTCATCATGAATATATTAAGATTAAGAATATGGATGTTGTATTTTTATGGCTGAATTTGATTCATCTTGCATTTATATCTTTTATTCCATTTACTACGTCAATTATTGGTGATTATAGTTCATTTTTCCTGGCTAATGTGGCTTTTGGAATTAATGTTTTTGTGACTATTGTAACTTTCTTGTTGTTATTGTATTATGGTTGTAGGTATGATTATCTTGATAGTCATGTTATAGCAAATGTTCATTATATTACTCATACTTTTATGATTTTAATGGGATTGGTTATTGTTGTGAATTTACTTGATTTTCTTGTAGCTCCAGGATTTATGTATTTATTTTTACTTCTTCCTGTGGTTTCAGCAATTAGATCTATTGATTGATTTAAATTATTTTTTTTAATTTTTTTTATGAGTGTTGATTTCTGTTTATGTTGTGGATATTTTCTCTTTTTGTAATTTAAGTATTTTAAAAAAAAATAAGAAGTAGTTTTTAAATGGTGTGGATGATTTTAGTTTTAGAATTGATTTTCTGATGATGCTAGGTTTTCTTCTAGTACGTGTATTATGTTTCTAGCTACTTGTCTAGTCATTACTATTTGGGTGTTGCATTCTTGTATCATTTCCATGTTGTTAAATTCATCACTGGATAGTTTTTCTTCTAGGAATGCTAATCTGATTTGATCATCTGATCCTACACATACTGCACCTGATACTACTTTTGTTTCATTGTCTTTGAAAACTATTTTTGGTACTTGTCCATTGTTTAAATTGTCTAGATTATCCATAATTTATCATTTTCCCATTTTTATCGTTGTTGACAAATCCTTTTATAACAAAGTCCCTTTGAATGTCTGTTGAAGCTATTGTTTGTGGGTGTTTTGGAAGTATTATTTTTGAATTATCTAATAGTGTGTATTTGTCTTTATTTTCTATTTTTTTAAGTTCTTGGTCTATGTTTACTTCATAGTTGAAGTTGTCTAAGAAGTCATCTAGTTCTTGGTCTGTTATTTCTTTGTCTGTGTTTTTATTGTTTTCTATGTATTCTTGCATTAGTATTTCAGCTAGGTTTATTTGTGTTTTTATTAGTGTTTTTACTAGTTTTGATTCTGTGTTTATCTTGTATTTTAGTCCTTCTTTTTTTATTATGTTTAGTTCTTCTAAATTTTTAATGAATGAGTCTAGTGTTACTCTTGATATTCCAGCTCCAACTGCTATTTCTTTTTTGGAATATGTTTTTTCAGGATTTATTAGTATGTAGTTTATTACTTTGACTTGTGGGTATTTTCCAAATATTTGTTCATACATACATTATCAACTCTTATGTTTATTATTTGTACATGTTTTTTAATAAATTCATATTTATGTACAAAAATTATACATATTATTATATATTGGAAAGGTTATATTTATAGTATATGAAAAGTAGTCCTGATATTGAACGAGATATTTTATGCACATTATTTAAGCATGGCTGTATTGGAAAACATCACACCCCTGTAATAAATATTTGTAAAAATCTAAATCAATATTCAACAAAAGAAATAAAGAAAGGTATTAAATCCCTGAGAAAACAAAAATACATTAATCTCTACAAAACATATCATGGACTTGATGTACGATTAGTACCATCTAATTTACAAGAAGTAAAAAAAATAATAGACTATGAGGACTAATAACATATACTAACCAATTATTAAAAAAAATAATACATACTTTAAAATCCTTATTTTAATAAAAAACTAAAATAATTTGCCCTATTTTTTTATCAAAAAACTTGTTTAATTAATAAAACAATAATAACGAGAATTATTTATTTAACATACATTAAGAGTATAAATTTAAAATATCTTTCTAAATGATAAAAGTAATAACTTTAAATAGAACAATTACCTATATAATAGTGTAAACATTGGTAATCTAATTTACAATGTTCAGTTACATTTAACTTATTAGAGTATAAAGTTAAAATAATTTAATTAATGCTTATTTATCATGACAAATATTTAATTATAAACGAATAATAATGAAAATATTGTAACTATTCGATAAAATAAAGTATTTCTTAAAAACTCAAAAAAAAGAAATATTATTTAAAAAAAGTATAAGGTGAAAGAATGTTAGAAGAATTTTTACCATTAATATGGTTAATAATCTTTGGTAATATAGAAAACTTAATTCTTGCATCACAAGGTGTAGTAAAAGGAGCTAATCCTCTAAAACTAGCAATATTAAGTATAATTGCAGTTATTGTATGGTTAATTATTGGAACAGTAGGTACAACCATAGCTATGCCTTACGCAAATATTATAGATTTCATAGGTGGACTTGCAATAGTTATACTAGGTATTCAATCAATGGTTGAAGCAGTAAGATTCCATGAAGATCCAAACTACAAATAAAGGTGAAAATATGTCAATAATAGAAGAATATAAAGATTTTTGGGCATTAATCATATTTGGTAACATAGAAAACCTAATTCTTGGATGTCAAGGAGCAGTACAAGGAGTTAATCCAATAACACTTGGAATATTAAGTTTAATTGCAGTAGTAATTTGGTTAGTAATTGGTACATTCGGTACAAAATTTGCAATTAAATATGCAAGAGCTATTGAATTTATTGGTGGATTAGCAATATTCATTCTAGGTATTCAATCAATGCTTGAAGCATCAGGAATAATTTAGATTTACCAATACACTTAACGACCAGAAATAATATGTTGATTTGAAAAGGAAACATTATTTATTGAAAATAGGGGAAAAACTATTCTTATGAAAAAGGGAGATTAATAAGAATAAATACAATAAATACCACAATCAACATACTATCCTTATTATTTTAAATTTTATTAGAAAAAATCTATTTTTTAGAAAAAATTCATTCACTTAAGAATTCCATTAAATTATAATCTTATTTAAACTTATTTTAAAAAAAAAATCATGAATCATATCCAATTTATACATAAATTAAGTATAACTTTCATATATTATGCAAATAAATTTGAAATAACCATTTATATAGATACATGTTTATATATGAGTAAGAAGGTGTAAAAACAATAATTAAAAAGTAATATTTAAATAAAATTCTAGAATAAAAAAAAATGACACAAAAATTAATCCTAACACATATAAAATAAATCTAGAATAAACTTAAAAACATACAAAAAAAATTATTGTGAAAACTTATGTATTTCATACAATTAGTCAAAAAAATATTATGAAAAAATTCCCTTGTAAT
>NZ_JRWK01000012.1 GCF_001729965.1 Methanosphaera sp. WGK6
TTTAGTTAAATTTATACCCACATAGTTATTACTATAGCCCTTTTAGGTATTTAATATATAGCCTTTTTTAAGTACCGAATAGTTTAATTTTAGTAAAGTAAAATTTAATTTATTCTATTTTTATCATCATGAATCTTATTAAAATATAGAATATTTAACCTAATAAAACTAATCTAAGTTATATTTACTTTTTAAATTAATTTAATTTTATTTATATATAATTATATTATATTTAAATTATTCATATAGTTTTATATTTATAAATAATTATTTTATTAACCTAGATTTATAAAGAATTACTAAATATTTTATAGAAAATATTGCATAATAAAATTAATTAAATTCTTAAAAAAATATACCATTTAGATAAATGAACCAAAAAGATAAAATATTAAATTTACAAAAAAAATTAATACTTAATATAAAATCAAATAACTAAAAATAATATTAAAATACACATACTACTTTTTTAATACTAATTTAATATTTTGAAAATCAAAACCATTAAAGAATATAGTCTAGTGATTATAACTAAATAAAATTATTATATTCTAACAATCTACTTTCAATTAAAACATTTTTTCATTTACTAAATTAGTGAAAAAGTTTCTAAACTATGTATATATAGTGATAACTTTTTACAAGTTTAGAGTAAAATAAATAATAACATCATTCTAACATAAATATAGTTAACTAGGAAATATATAAATTAATATAACAATATATATCAATATAATAATATTAATAAATAAAAAAGAACAAACAAGGTAATTACAATGAATGAAAAAATAACATGCACTAATTGTGGACAGTTAAATCCTATAAATTCCACCTTATGTATAAATTGTGACAAAAACATTCGAAACTATGATTACTATAAAAAAGATTTTAAAAAATATTATGAATTATTTAGTGAAAAAAATCTGGAAATACTAAAAGAAATACCTCTAACTGATGGTGCATATGCAACAATACTAAATTCAATAGTAGAAATAGGTGAAGAAAATCTTAGTATAACTGCTGAAACACCATCAATACCAATACTTATGAAAATAACAAAACCTTATGCTAGAGTACAATATGATCAAGAAAATAAACATCCCGACTTCCTAAGTTACTATTCATTTAATAAAATATTCATCAATAGAAACACACCACAACAACTAATAGGTGGAGCCATTATTCATGAATTTGCACATCATTTATTTAATGAAATAATAAAACAATCCATAATGCATTTATTAAATATGGAAAAAAATTTATATATTGAAGCATTTGCATGGTATCTAACTCTACAAAATGAATATCTTCAAATTGCAAATGAATATGTATCTCATAAAGTACAAGAATATTTCCTTCCAGAACAATTTAATGGTTATACATCACTAATAACACTTCTTGAAGAAAATTCTAATTTAGAAGAAACAAAAATACAAACAGCTTTAAACTTTGGAAATACTATTATTGAAGACATAATATTTATCATAGAACACTATATAACAAAGTCAAATCCATTTAATCCTATGACAACACAAACACCTACTTTACCATTTAAAGTAGATTCTATTGATGAACAAGAAAAATTAAATTCAATATATACAATCATCTATAAAACATTTGAATTATTCTGTAAAAATAAGAGAGATATGTTACCTATATTAGATGATTTAGCTAATAGTTACATATATTATAATATATAAAAAAAAGAGAGTAATGGATTAAGTAACATACTATTCCTATTTATCAATTACTTTTTTTTAACTTCTTCTTTAACTATATTAATTAAATGATTCATCTTCATCATTAATTCTTACCTAATTTTGGAAAAATTGAATTATCTTCAAAAACTTTTGGAATTACAATAACTTCATATATATGAACTTGATTATTTTAGATTAATTTAGATGGATAATTTTTATTAAAATCAGTTACTACAAGAAGTACATTACCCCCTTGTATAATTATTATATTTTTTATTTCTACCACCAAACTAGTACATGAAAAATCACAATTATATCTATTCAACAATTATCCAATACAACATTCCTTAAACATACCTCATGGACTTAAACCACTAACTGCAACTAATGTTATATTTTTACCCATAAAAACAATTCATAACATTAATTAATTATTCAATAATAACCTTACTAAATTGAGGATAATTTTTAACAAATGTCTTAACTTCCCCATCAATAAAATCAATCCAAGTAGCAAGATTGATACTACGTGCAAAATGTTTAATATGCATAACATGTCTAATATTTTCAAGATTATTAAACTTATCTAGTAATTGTTCAGAAATTTCAGGTAAGATAATATCATCTAATGGATCACCATCATATGCTGTTTTAATATCATTGAATTCAAGGGGTATAACGTCCCCTCTACTATATGTAGCAATTGCAATTTCTTCAAAGTTATCTGCAATATATCTATAATTTAAGTGAATACTAGAAAATTCTGCTCTTTCTTTAGTCATTTTATCTAATTTCTCATAATTCCATTTTGTCAAAATAAAATAACCCCTATGTAGTTAGTTAATATAATATATTATAATATAAACTTAATTTATTTTATTATATGAACTAATAAGAAAAAATCTAAAAAATATGTCTTATAAAAAAAATATAGTTCAAAATAATTATGTAACAGTTAATTACATTTGAAATTTTACCATATGTTTTATTTCTAGTGTATTTTTCTAAAAAGGTATATGTGGTTCAAATTACGACCGTACGGTCGTACGACCGTTAGACTTATATATTATGAAAAATTATGTGCCTTATGCTCATATAATTATTATATTAATATAAATTAATATTACATTTATAAGTATTAGGGTATGGTATAATCGATGTTATTCAATTTTTATTGAATTACGACCGTACGACCGTACGGACCTTTTTTTACATACCCCATACCTTCGGAGAAAGTTACATTTGTTATAAAAACAATGGTAAGATTTCCAGTGTATATTATAATGTTTAGGTAAATGTATTTTCATATACTATATCTATAATGAAGATGGCATACTACTAGAAAAATATGAGATGTTTATCAAAAATAACATGATTATAAAAAGTAACTCTTTTTCATAATTTAATCTATAAACTAACATCATATAATACCCAACTAATTAATTTAAAAAATAGGGTTAGTATATACTCCAATATATCTTTCTAAAAAAAATAAAAGAAAAATTTAAAAAAAAATAAATTAAATCTGATAAAAAAAATAAACGAAAAATATAATAAACAATACATAAAAATAAGCAAGAATACCTAAAAAAATAATAAAAATACTGAGAAATAATAAACAATAGATATAATTTAGTCATGCATAAATAATATTTATGTAAAACTAAAAAAAATCACCCTTATATAATATATTAATTAAATATCTAAAATAGAGAATTAGTAAAACTTATTCTTAAAATTAAAAAAAAACAAAAATATTCAAAAGGTGAAAATTATGGTAAATGAAAATAACGGAAACGGATACACACAAAGAGCAAAAGACTTTTTAGGTAAAAAAGAAGTAAAATACTTTGCATGCGGAGCAGTAGCTGCAATTGCACTTGGTAAATTAGCACAAACAAAAGCAGCACACAATGCAGCAGTAAGTTTAACAGCTGGAGCATTAAACCTAAAAGATTCAGTAGAAGAAGGTATTGAAAACATCAAAGAAGATGCAGAAGATATCCATGCAGAAGCACAAGAAAAACAAAAAATAGAAATCTACGGTCCAGAAGACATAGATGAAGATGAAGAAGAAGACGAAGAATAAATCAGTACAATATACTAAAAAATAGTTTTCTTATAAACCCCCTTATTTTTAATATTTAATCAAAAAAAATATTGAAGGAAAGAACATGAAATTTAAAATAGTTTATGATAACGATAAAGATACTATTCGTGTTCGTGCAGGAAAATCAGCATTCACTAATGAAGAAGGATACGGATTATCAAAATTATTATCTAATAAAAAAGGTATCAAAACTGTTAAAGTTTCAGCTGTTAATGGTAGTATTTATATAAAATATACCTGTGATAAACTAAAAGTATTCAAATACTTGTCAAGTATTAAAAAATCTGATTTATTTGAAGCAGAACCAACAACAGAAGAATTATCTGCAGAAACAAATAGAAAATATATTAATAAAATAATTAAAAAAATAAGTACAAGATTCTTTGTACAATGGTTCTTACCAGCACCACTTAATATATTAAAAACAGCATATGATTCAATACCATATGTTGTTGCAGGACTAGATAGTTTAATACATTTAAGACTTGATGTAGACTTACTTGATGCAACATCATTAGTAGTTACAATGTCACAAGGAATGTTTGGACCAGCAAGTTCAATAGCATTCTTACTAGGATTATCTGAAATACTTGAAGATTACACCATAGAAAAAACAAAACATTCACTAGAAAACAGTCTAATGTTAAATATTAACCAAGTATGGATTGAAACAGAAACTGGTGAAGAAGTACAAATACCATTTACTGATCTCAAAGAAGGAGATAAAGTAGTAGTAAGAACAGGTACAATCATACCTGTTGATGGTATAATAGTTTCAGGTGAAGCAGAAATAAATGAAGCTACCATGACTGGTGAATCATTAGCAGTAGAAAAAACAGAAGGTAGTGCAGTATTTGCAGGAACAATAGTTGAAAACGGTAGTATAACAGTAGAAGTAGAAGCACTTAATGAATCTACAAGAATAAATCAAATTATTGATTTAATTGAAAACTCCGATAAACTTAAAGCAGGAGTTCAAAGTAAAGCTGAAAAACTAGCAGATAGTATTGTACCATGGAACTTTGCAGTAACTGGTATAACATACCTATTAACTGGAAGTACCATAAAAGCAATTGCAGCATTAACCGTAGACTACTCATGTGCAATTAAACTTGCAACACCAATTTCAATTATTTCAGCAATGCGTGAAGCATCCGAAAGACAAATAGTTGTAAAAGGTGGAAGATACCTAGAAGCATTTGCAGAAGCAGATACAATTATCTTCGATAAAACTGGAACATTAACTGAGTCAAGTCCAAAAGTAGCAAAATGTATATCATTAGGTAAATTATCTAATGATGAACTTCTAAGACAAGCAGCATGTCTCGAAGAACACTTCCCACACAGTGTAGCAACAGCTATTGTAGAAGAAGCAGATGCTAAAAATCTTAGACATACCGAGGAATTACATTCAGAAGTAGAATACATTGTAGCTCATGGTATTGCTACAACTCTTGAAGGTAAACGTACAGTACTTGGAAGTAAACACTTTGTAATTGAAGATGAAAATGTAGAAATAACTCCTGAAACAGAAGAAATTATACAAGAAAATGCAGATAAATACTCTGTAATTTACTTTGCAATTGATGGAAAACTTGAAGGAATTATATGTATATATGATCCTCCAAGAGAAGAAGCAAAACCAGTACTTGATGAATTAAGAAAACTTGGTATACAAGATATTATAATGCTCACAGGTGACTCTGAAAATGCAGCTGCAACAACTGCAGAAGCACTTGGAATTGACCATTATAAATCACAAGTATTACCAGAAGATAAAGCAAGTATTGTAGAAAGTATAAAAGCAGAAGGTAAAAATGTAATAATGGTAGGAGATGGAATTAATGATTCTCCAGCATTATCTGCAGCAAATGTATCTGTAGCAATGAAAGATTCATCAGATCTTGCAAGAGAAGTTGCTGATATAACATTACTAAGACCAAACTTAAATGATTTAGTAACAATGAGATTAATCAGTCAACAAATGATTGACTTAATTCATAGAAACTACAGATACATACTTGTACTTAACACACTATTCATGGGTATGGGATTAACTGGAGTTATTACTCCTTCATTAACATCTATATTCCACAATGGTTCAACAATGCTTATTGGCCTAGATAGTATGACTTCAAAGAACTTTGATCAAGTACAAAACTATGAAGCATTAATTGAAGAATAGATGTTCCCTACATCTATTTTTTTATTTACTTTTTTAGAAATTTTATTTTATTTAATTCATTAATTTTATTTTAACTAATTTTTATTAAAAAACACATGACAATAATTACTGTTAACATTTTATATTCTAAATAACAAAATATTAACTATGAAAACAAATCAAGTTATAGTAATTATTGTAGGTATTATTCTTGTTGCATTACTTATTTTAAGTCAGGGAATAAACTTTAATTTTAACCTTGGAGAAGATAATAATACAACAAATAATACATCAAATATGACTGTAAATCATACAACTACACAACAACATGAAAATATTCAGAATACAAATAATCAAACAAACAATATATATTCACAAGAAGAGGAAGATAGTAGTTCAAACTCTGAACCTATTACTCAAAATAGTAATGAAGAGTAATCATAATTATTCACCACCTTTTTATTATTTCTTTAATTGTTATTTTATTATTAAAACATGTATTAGTTCTAAATTTATTGTAAATAGATGAATTAAGATTTATTTTAGAAAAATAATTTTTTAATTACCTATTATATTAAACTAGCTCTTAAAATTTAAGTATAGTATGACTAAAATATCATTCTAAAAAAAACTTATTAATATATAATATATTTATTATGTTTTAGTTTAAAAATATTAAGATTATCATGATTCTTTTAAAGTTCAAATTTATTACTCATTTAAATAGAACACAAAAGAAAAATATTATTTGTAGTTTAAAATAATTAAAAATAAACTACAATCTATGTACAAGTATTAATTAAAATCCATGATTATTGTAAAATAAACAATAATTTATTGTTAAGTAGCGGATTTTTTTTTAAAATACAAATAACTAAAAATTAGACAATGTAATATTTATTTTGAAATTATAATAGTTAAAACACCTGAAAATATTTTAGCAGCCAAAAATATAATTTTAAAAAAAATAAATGATTTGATTCAAAGAAGGTTGTTTTCATGAAAATAAAATATATTACTAAAATATTAACAATCATTAAAAAATTGTCTGACTGGAAACATATAGAATACATTTATTTAGATGAGGAAATATTATACGATTTTCATTATTATTTAACTGAGTTTAAAAATAAAATTATTGTTACTAAAACTCATGATAATCAATATAAAATGTTAACTGTTAATAATGATAATACATATACTTCCACTATTATTAATAAAGTACCAATTATAGACCTTATACTTATTAACCAGGAAGATAATAATTTAAAAAAGTATACTGATTCACATACTATTTATCTTAAAAAATTAAATAACCATATGATTTATATAACTGATAATTTAAAGAAAACACAGATTATTAATACAGAATATGAAGAAATTATTCTTCAGGGAACTGGATTAAATACTAAATTATTAGATTATCAAATACATCCCTGATTTTATAAAATTATCATTTTAGTAAATATTTAATAGTTTAAATTATAAAGAATGTATTAGATTTATATGAATTTAGATATGGATTATAAAACATCAGTAATTATGGGTATTTTTTGTGGAAGTCTCATATTATTTATAGGTAGATTAATTAATCTTCCAATAACAGGATTATTACTTGGAATTATATTTTCAGCATTAATTGCTGCATTCTTATATAATCCATCTAGTAGAAAAGAAGCTAAACATAGAGCATTACGAGGATCTAGTGCAAGTATGATTCTCTGTATTATATTTAGTATTTTTTTAACAATCTATTATATTCCACGTTTTAGTAGTATATTGAATACTGCTGATTTATCTATAAGTTTATCTATTGGTATTATATTATTATTTACCATTATTGGTGGACTTTTAATTGGTTCAATTAGTGGAAGTATTGGAAGTACATTTAGAGATATGTTTTCTGTTATAAATACTGAGAAAAAACAATAAAGTACTACCTTTAATATTTCTTTTTTAATTTTTTTTATCTATTTTTATAAATTTTAAATAGTACTATTTACATAGTATGTATATAAAAAATGGTAAGGATAGTCTTTGATGAGTTCATATAATCTAAATCATAATGAAATTAAAACAATTGGCCATTTTACAGGTTATGTTTGTGTTTTATTAGGATTGTTTATGTTAATCCCAATATTTTGTTCACTAATATTTCATGATAATGTAATATATTTAAATGCATTTATTATATCAGCAGCTATTTCTTTAGGTTTTGGTTTATCCTTATTTTTAGTTTTTAAGAGAAAAAACATTACAAAATTATCTTTAAAGGGATCATTACTTTTTGTTTTAAGTATATGGGGTGTAACTGCATGTATATGTGGTCTTCCATTTTATTTTTCAGGAAATCTGAGTTTTATTGATTCAATATTTGAAGGAATGTCCGGTATTACAACAACAGGTTTTTCATTGCTTTCCTTTGATACTTATCCATATTCTTTAGGTTTATGGGCTGCTTTAACACAATGGTTAGGTGGATTAGGTATTATTGTGTTATTGTTAGTTATTGTACCATCCTCTGTTAGTTTAAAACGTTTATATTTTGCTGAAGGTAAAACTGAACAAATGACACCTAATATTAAACATACGATTACCATCTTCATTAAATTATATTTAATATTAACTTCAATTGGTATACTATTATATTTACTTGCAGGTTTGGATTTATTTAATGCAATATGTTATACTTTCTGTGGAATAGCTACAGGAGGATTTTCTATTAATCCATCTAGTGTAAATTACTTTAATTCTGTGATTATAGAATTTATAACTATTATAATTATGTTAATTGGTAGTACTAATTTCATAATTTTATATAGAATTATTAAAGGTAATTTTAAGAATATGCAGAAAGATGTTGAGTTAAAAGCTATGGTGAGAATAATTATTGTTGCTACCTTTTTTATAACATTATCATTATATTTTAATGGATTTTATGGTAGTGATATAACTGTGATTTTCAGACATGCATTATTCCAAGTAGTATCTGTGATGAGTTCAACAGGATTTTCTACAACAAATATATGTTTTTGGCCACCATTTTGTATTTATATTCTTATAATACTCATGTTTATAGGTGGATCAGTATGTTCTACGGCTGGTGGAATAAAAATATATAATATTGAAATATTGATTAAATCTATTTGGTGGGAAGTTCAATCAATGCTTTTACCAAAAAATGCAGTTATCCTTAAAAAGGTCTATCATGATAATAAACATAGAGAAATCTCAAATAATGCTATTAGAACAATACATATTTATATAATAGCATATGTATTGATTTTTATTGTTAGTACCTTTTTAATATTAATATATTGTAATGATTTGCAAACAGCTGTTTTAATATCTGCATCAGCTTTAGGAAATACGGGAATAGGTCCTAGTTATGTTTCAGTTAGTATGCCATTACTTATAAAAATAGTTATGATTCTTGATTTCTGGGTAGGTAGAATTGGTGTTTGGCCACTTTTATTATTATTAATTTTTGGATTTGATATGCTTAAAAAGAAATAGTAAAAAAAAGTTTTAAGTTTTATATAATGATATTATTATATAATATTATCATATCCATCTTAACTTGTTATTTCTTTATCGTTGATATCTCTTTTGTAGTTAGGTGCACTTCCAAGTGTATAACCTAGTGTAAAATAGAAACTTGTTTCTTCATCATTTATATTCCAGTTTTTATCTGATTTTAGTAGAGATATTGATGCTTCTTCTTCTAGTTCTTTAAATATTGCATCATATTTACGAATTTCATTAATCATTACTGGATATAGTGCTTTTATTTTATCATGATTTAAGTCTATTTCATAGATTTTGTTTAAAAATGGTGTTTTTTTAAGTTTATGATATTCCATGTGTGTTAGTTTACGTGTTAAAAATCCTAGTAGAAATGATGCTTTTTTATCATCAGTTATTAGTATTTCATCTAACACATATCTATGTTTTATTATTAAATTATTTTCCATAATATTTCCCCCTAGAATATTTTATTAATTACACTTGTTATTTTTAGTATATCTGCATCAGACTTACCTAATCGTTTCATGGATTTTGCACATGCTTCAACAGGACTGTCACCAAGTTCCATCATGTACTGACTGATATAGGTCATGAACATTCTAAATTCCATTTTATCTTTAAATGTTTTTCTAAGTAATTTATCAACATCCTTTTCATCATCACCTTCAACAAGATTTGATTCATCAGATACACTAACATTATTTATTGCATTATTTATCTTGTCAAGTTCATGATATTTAAGTAATTCATCAAGAAATGCTTCATTCATTAATCGTCTATTATTTTTATTTTTTCGAAGTCTTTTATCATTCTGAACTCTTTCAAGAAATCCATCATAAAACACTTCAACTTCAGGTTCTGTTTTAAAAAGTTTTTGAACAGCATCAAGTAATGTTGTCTCCACATTTAATCCAATAAATTCCTCATCTTCTTCCTCTTCCATCTTCCGTACTTCTTCTGGTTTCATCATTAACACCATCAATACTATTTTTCTTAATTTCCTCATCAAGTAATTGCGTTACATCATCTAACTTTTCATGTAAAACATTAATATCTTTATCTAACTTAATTATTTCCTTTTGAAGATTTTTATTCCTATTTTTAAGTTCATTCACATATAATTTAATAGCATGTCTTGTATCTTCTTCTTGTTTTTCCATATACAATGCAGACATTGCAGCAGTAAAAATACTAATAAATAATACACCCATAATTATAGTCAACATACCCATAATTTTACCTGGCTGAGACAAAGGCGTTATATCACCATAACCTACACCAGTCAGAGTTACTATATTATACCATACTGAATCAAATAATGATGTAAATGATGGATCTATCTTAAATAATATAACTGAAGATAATATTATATAAAATACTATCAATATTCCTAGTACTTTTAATAATCGATTTCTAACAAAGTATTTTAAAGCTCCGAAGTTATAATGTCTAATATTATATAATTTAAATATTTGAAATACTTGTAATACTTTTATTATACGTATAACTCTGAAAATTGCCAGATATCTTAAAAATATGAAATTAAATGGGATAATTGACAAGATATCAACTATATGTGTTCTAATAAAAGTCCCAGGAGATTCATTTGAATGTCTATAAATATATACTAAATTAAAAAATAAAACAACACATACTATTAAATCAAATAATGCCATGAATCTTAATTCATTATATGAAATATCATAAACTGTGATTATGAATATAAATATGAAATCAATTAAGGTTAATATTATTAAAATAATATCCTTTAATTCAAGAAGTAATCTCCTATTTTCCTCCGACATATTAATATTCATTGATTTCAAGTTCATTATTTCACTACTCTTTAAATTAATTATTAAATATGTATTTCTAAAAAAATATATTTTTAGTTTTTAATGTATGAATATTTACTATTTCCTACTTTCAATAAATAATTTAATTTTATCTTCTAAATTAACCATGTCATTCTTTATTAAATTAATCTCTTCACTATATTCTTTAACATTACATTCAACATCTTCTAGATTTTGAACTACATCCCCCAAATACTCTTTAAGAATGTTTTCTATTTCTTCATCAGTTTTCTCATTATATAATGCAGATAAATATGCTGTAAGAATAGCTACTGCATATGTACCTATAAATATCGTGACTATTGTTATTAGTTTACTATCCATATACATGAGATTAATATCACCATATCCAACATTAGCCATAGTCACTATATTAAACCAGAATGCATCAAAAATATTATTTATAGTTATTGAACTAAATGATTTTAATGCAAATGAAACCACAACTAGATAAACAATAGAAACAATAATTACATCAAGTAACATATTTTCCTTTAAAAATTTCTGTCTTTTTCTCATTTTTGTTTTATTAGACGTGTTAGTTATGAAAAATATTTTTAATATTTCATATATACGAATTAATGTGAAAAATCTTAGATAAATCAGATTTAAAGGTAGTATTGCAAGTATATTGATAAAATTTTGTTTTAGAAATGTTTTGAAATTATCTCTACTATGTGTGTATTTATATAGTAGTTCTAAAAATAGGCAGAAACAAACTATTAAATCAAAGTAAGACATGAATATTTTTGCTTCAGTATTTATTGGAAGTATATTTCCCATAATCATAAATCCAAGATCTATAAATATTATAGAAAGTAAAATCATGTCTTTTATTTTAATAAATTGTTTATAACGTTCAATATACGTAAGATTTTTATCAGTCATATACTCGCCGAATAGTTATATAATAATTATATTAGGTTGATTGTGTTAAAATTAATTTCTATAAAAAAAAGGTTAAAAGGTGGAGTTTATAAATTTGAAGCAATTTCTTTTACTTCATCAATGTATTTAGCTAGTTCATCACTATCTCCTTTAGATTGTGTTCCCATAGCGGTTACATTTCCTATTACTTCCATGCCCATGTATCCAAATGGCATTGTTTTGAATGATTCAATGTAGTCTCCAAATACATTTTCAGGTTGTGCTTGTGTGAATATTGTTACTACTTTTTTACCTTCTAATGATTTTTCAGCATTTCTAGAAATTTGGTAGAATCTATCTACAAATGCTTTTGCTTGTGCTGTCATTTGTCCATAGTATATTGGTGTTGCAAATACAAGTACATCTGCATCTAATAATGACTTGATTATTTCATTACCATCATCATCTATTACACAATCACCATTTTCACATGCCATACATGCATTACATCCAAATAATTTTTTTTGATTTAAAAATATGTATTCTGTTTCTGCATCTGTTGCATCTAAAAATTCTTTTACTAATACATCACAATTTCCATCTTTTCTTGGACTTCCTACTATTCCTAATACTTTCATAATTTATTTCTCCTTATTATAAATTACCTATTATTTTTTTTATAATTATATTATGTTAGTTATACAGTATAAATTATTCTAAAAAAAAGAAGGGAGTTTAATTAAGAGTTCCATAATCTTTAATTATTTCTTCAATGGATACTCCGTTATCTAGATTATCTAGCATTTTACGAGCAGGATTTGTATGATTTCTTGCTCTTTCATATAATGGTTCAATGAATTTTTCTTCACCTAGTCCTCTTTCAATAAGACCTTGTTTACACATGTCAAGAACTGTGATTATTAATTCATATAATTGGTCTTCATCTACAAATACAGGTAAATCTTTTTGAACAAATAATTTACGTAGCTCAGATGCTGTGTAACCTTGATGATAGATTATTGTATCTTTTTCAAATAAGTCATCTAATTCATCAAGTTTATCTTTTAATCCTAATTGAAAAGCTGCAACTGTTAATGCATCACTTATTGGCTGTGTACATGCACTTCTATATTCTATTGTTCCACGGTATGTTAAATCAAGGAATTTGAATGAACGTAAATATTCTATGTCACCTAATTCTGGTGTTAATGTAATTGCATCATAAACTCCTTTATCACAATATTCTCCTTCTATGTGTTCACTTTCAAAGTATTTCATAATATTTATTGTTGGAAAATTAATGTATAATCCATTTCTCATAGTACAGTAAATATTTAATGATTGAATATATTCTATTAATTCATCAATGTTTTTGAGTTCTTTTTCATACATTCCAATATTATGTGGATTTATACCATGAGTACTATCTTGCCAGAACATATCTCTACAACATAATAAATCTTCATTTTCGCCAAGTAGTACTGAGTTTGAAAATAGTATGGCTTTAATGGGTTCTAGTTTTGAAAACACGTTAATTGTTTTTACTAGATTTTCTTTTTCTACATCTAACTGTACTTGTGATGCACTTGAAAACATTCCATATTCGGGGTGATCATGAAAGTATTTTGGTAATTTTGAGTACTTGGAATAAGAACATAAATGATGAAATAACATTCTATATCTTTCATTGGGAATTGGAACATGATGGTTATATATCCTATATGGATTTATTCCTATACCTGTTAGTGTATGATTATGCTTTTCAAAGGCATTTTTGAAGAATGTATAGTATTCTTTGAATCTTTCATCTACTTCAAATAGATTTTTTACTATACCAAATGAGAATTCAAGATTATTATATGAACAATCATATGATATTATATCACCATTTTCTTTATTGATTAGTGAACATACATGTCCATCATGATCTATGTTTTGACGAGAAAATGATGGATAATTATCTTCAAATTCTTGTGTAATTTCATGTACTATTAGAAAGTTTACTGGTTTTTTTTCTAGATTTAATATAGGTATTTCTATTTCAATTCCAATAAAATCTTTCCTGCCATGCATCGTAGGTTCAATAAACCTCTTATATAATTCTTTTTTTACATTATCATTACTTACTTGGGTGGATGATTTTTTCTGCACTTAACTCACCAAATTGTTCTATTAAACCTGCTTTCATTTCAGGACTCATTATTTCTAGTAAGAACTTAAATTGATCTTCTGAAAGTATATATTCATATTCATGTTTTTTTCCCTTATATATGACTGATCCATTTTTTATTGCATATACTGTATTTATAGGTACTTTTTTCCAGTTTTCATCACTTAATTTTGTTGTGGAAAAGTATATAGTGTCATTTTTTTCTAAGTAGTGTATTCCACCATCACAGTTTGTGTGGATATACATTGTTGAACCATTATATATCATTAAATTTAATTTATTACCTTCAGCTAGTGTAGATATTATTGTTTCTAGCAAGTGAAACATTTCCTTATCATCCAATGGTTCTGATCTTTTTGATTCTATTTCATTTATTTTATCTATAATATACATTAAGACTCTTTCCGAGTCTGTTTCCCCGATTTGTGATGAAATGTACTTGTCTAATAATTCACTCTTAAATATTGTTCCATTATGTATTAATGTCCATGTTCGTCCTGTTTTATCAATATTCAAGAAAGGATGACAATTAAATGAATCTATATAACCCATTGTTGCTAGTCTTATATGTGCAAATGCATGTTCTGCAAATATAGGACTATCTAGTAATTGTCTTAAATATTCACTATCTAATGCTTTCATTGGTTGTTTATCAATTATTGATTGATTATCTTGCATTAATGCTAATCCCCATCCATGTGGATGATTTTCGCAGTGTTTATAGAATGATTCTAAATAGTCATTTATTTGAACACAATGACTACAACTTACACCAAATAATTCACACATATCACCACCCCCCTTTTTTGAATATGATATAAATTTATTCGGTTTGAATTTTTTTATTTTTATTTTACTTGAATATTACTATAATAACTTTAAGTACTTGTATCACCTATTCTATACTATTTTTTGTAGATTAAGTTATTTATAATAATAGTTAAATGTTTTCTTTTAGAAAAACATTTTAAGTAATTTTTTTAATAAGTTTATTTTTGAATTTGAAAACATAAAAATTAACATTGTTAATTTTATAACTATAACAATACTCTATAATTTATACTATATAAATATTTATAAAAAAAATAAGTTTAGTCAAGAATATCTCTAACAAACCGTTTAATATTCTCAACATCAGCACTATTTGGCCTACCTTTATTAATACCAGCAAACTCACCACGACAATGAAACTCTCTTTTATCAACAGAAATACCATATAAATTAGCAAGTTCAACTATCTGTTCATAAGTAGATTCCATAACACCTGCAGTACTAAAACTTACAATAGAACCAATATTAACATCAATATCATTAAAAAATTTAGGTAATGTTGGATCAATAGAATTACCATAAATACTACTACCTAAAAAAAGAATATCAATATCTTCATCTAATTTCTCACTGATAGGTTTAGCTGGAACATTTATAACTTCTGAAATAGCATTAGCTAATTTTTCAGTATGTCCCGATTTAGTATAATATCTTATGTCTATTTTCATCATAATAACTCTTTAATTTCATTTTTAACTATACTTAAATCCTTTGTAGGTTCAAATCTAGCTACAACATTACCTTCACGGTCAATTAAAAACTTAGTGAAATTCCATTTAATATCATTATTATTTTTATAATCAGCATCAATTTTACTGATAATATCATCAAGAATAGGAGTTAATTCATGATCTTCATCAAATCCTTCAAATCCTTTTTCATTCTTAAGATATTCATATAACTCACTAGCATTATCACCATTAACATCTATTTTATCAAAAATAGGATATTCAACAAGGAATTTAAGTCTACATGTTTCCTTAATTTCAGATATTGTACCTGGTGCTTGACCACCAAATTGATTACATGGGAAATCAAGAATAACAAATCCTTCATCTTTAAATTCATTATAAATTTCAGTTAATTCTGTGTATTGTGGAGTAAAACCACATTCAGTAGCAGAATTAACAATTAATAATACTTTTCCTTCATAGTCTTTTAAGGAAACTAAATTTCCTTGATCATCTCTAACTTCAAAATCATATACTGACATAATTATCCCCTCAATTTAATTCTAAAATAATCATTCATTAATTATTTTTTTAGCAAATAATTTAATATTTTCTAAATCAGATTCATCTGGTTTATTTCTATGTAACATGTGAAAAGAACCACGACAATGGAATTCTTCACTAGACATTACTAATTTCTTTGCTTCAACTAATTTTTTAACTTGACTATATGTTGATTCAATTAAAGCAGCTGAACTAAAGTTTACTACTTGACCTACATTAACATTAATCTCTTTAATAAATTTCTTCACATCAGAGGATACACCAGCAGCATAAACACTACTACCTAAAAATAATATGTCAACATCATCAGTTAAAGGTTCAGAGACTCTCTTAGCTTCCACACCAATAACCTCAGATATTGCATTAGCTAATTTTTCAGTGTTTCCACTTTTAGTATAATATCTTATTGCAATCCTCATAAGTAATAAGCTCCTCAAAAAATATTATTTAAATTTTCTTTATAAACTTATACAAAGTATATTATAAATATTATTTAAATATTTCTTAAAAAAAAGATAAAAAAGAGAAGTGATTATATCTAATCACTAATATCATAATCATCAACTATCATATACTGATAATCAGGATGTTTTTCTTTAAGTTGGTTAATTATTTCTAATTTCACTTGTTCACGATCTGCTTCAAAGTCAACAATTAAATCAAAAGAGACGATATTTTCTTCTTCATAAATATAAAATCCATGCATTTCAAGAACCTCAGGATATTTACTTGAAATATCCTTTAAATCAGATTTAATTGTAGATACTAGTTCATCACTATCATTTGATGCATAAACACCAATAGTTAATGTTACACCAAATCATCATAAATTGTTCCAGAAATCATATTACTAAGAACATGAATTTGTTTAGCTGTTAATGTATCATCAACTTCAATATGCACAGAACCAATACTTTGCTCAGGCCCATAATTATGAAGAACTAAATCATAGCTTCCATGAACTTTATCAAATGAATTAATTTTATCTTTAATTTTCAAAGATAATTCAGAATCTATACGTGAACCAATCATACTATTTACAGTTTCTTGAAGCATTTCAATACTTGCTTTTATAATAACAATAGCAATTATTACTCCAAGAATACCTTCTAAACTTATATTCCAGATTAAACTTATAATAGCAGCAACAAGTGTTGATAATGATAAAATTGAATCAAAAAATGCATCACTACCTGAAGCTACAAGTGCTTGCGAATTAATATCCTCCCCAATACCTTTAACATACCTTCCAAGAACAAATTTAACAACAACTGCTACAGCTATTATAATAAGTGATACTGTTGTATATCCTGTTACATCGGGCGCAAATATCTTTGGAAATGATTCTTGTAATGCTGTTAAACCAGCCCATAATATAATTACTGCAATAATTACTGATGAAAAATATTCGATTCTACCATAACCATATGGATGATCTTTATCCGGAGCTCGTCCTGCAAGTTTGGTACCTATGATAGTTATAATAGATGATAGAGCATCAGTTAAGTTATTTACTGCATCTAAAGTAATTGCTATAGAATTAACAAGAATACCTATTGTTGCTTTAAATGCTACTAGAATTAAGTTAACAATTATTCCTATAATACTAGTATTAATTATTTTTTTATCTCTATCCATAATATCATCTTAATTATTATTTATTGATAATTATTTATAAATTAAATGATACTTTTAGAAAAAAAATAAAAACGGTTCTAAAAAAATTAAAGAAAAATATATCTTATATTAATTGATTTAATATCAATTCAATATCCTCCGAGAATGGAATATATCTATTTTGAAAATCATTTTGTAATTTCATAGAATCAAGTGAATCACAACTTACTAATTTACCAGTACCATGATAATCCACAACTATTTCTAGATAATCCTTGTTAAAACGTGCTAAATTCCATTCTTTTATCTTTGTAGTCATTGATTCAAAAGGAAATCTTATAATTCCAGGAGTGTTAAAACCTATACCAAACTCTAGTAAGACTGTCTTTGAATTTTTTGCATTATTTATGAAATCAGTGTATGCTTTATTTTGTTTATGCCATGTGTCATCTTCTACAAATAAATGGTCTTTACGTAGATTTACATCCATTTCTCCACCACATATAGGACATTTTGGTACTAGTTCTGTTGGAACTTTTAAATCAACAGATGTGTTTTCTCGTAGTTTTTCTACTAAGTCTGTTGCATCATATAGTTTATTATGACATGCATTTTTACATTGAATTAAATTATAACTTCCCTGTGTTGCAAATATATTATTCCTATTAAATCCTGCTTTTATGAATTGATTATCTACATTAGTAGTTATTATGAAGTATTTTTCATCTTTAACTAGTTTTAGTAATTTTTTATATAATTCTGTAGCTTCCATTCCAGTACTATTTAGATAAATATGTCTTGCCCAGTAGGCCCATTTTTCTTCTTCTGTTTCAAAAGGATAAAAACCTGATGAATACATGTCTGTAAAGTCATATTTTTCTATATAATCCGAGAAATTTTTTTTAAATCTTTCTCCACCATAATCTATTCCTGCTGCTGTAGATAGTCCTGCCCCAGCACCTATTATTATATATTCTGCTTCATTAATTAGTTTTGTTAATTTTTCTATTCTTTCAGATAGTTCTTTCATATATTTCAACATCTCCTTTAGTGTATAAGTTAAATATTACATTATCAAATGATTCATAATATTTATCTAAATAATTATCTACTGTTTTTACTGCTATTTTTGATGCAAGTTCTATTGGAAATCTGAATACTCCTGTTGATATACAAGGAAATGCAATACTTCTTATATTATTTTCTCTTGCTAGTTCCAGTGAATTAGTATAACAGTTTGCTAATAGTCTTTCATGTTTTTTTGTTACATGATCTTCTATTATTGGTCCTACTGTGTGAATTACATGTTTTGATGGTAGATTATATGCTTTTGTAATAAATGCTTCTCCAGTGGGTATGTTATAGTTGTAATTTTTCATTATTTCATTACATTCAAGTCTTAGACTTACTCCTGCATATGTATTTATCTGGTTATCTATACAGTTATGGCATGGTGTAAAACATCCTAATCCTTGCGAATTTGCTGCATTTACTATTGCTTCAACAGAAAGCGTAGTTATATCGCCCTTCCATAATGAGATTATATTATCATTGTTTTCATGATTAGTAGGATTACTTTCATTTAGTTTAATTATATCTTCCTGTTTTATTGTAGATTTACTTTTCCGTATATAACTTAGTAATTCTTGTTCTTTTTCAAGGTATTTGTCACTTATTGGTTTTGCCTGTCTTATATTTACTAGACTACGATATATTTGGAGTTTATCCTTGAATGTATTTAGATTATTGTTAATTTTTATTTGTGGATTTTCTCTTAGTAGGTATTCTATTAAATAATCAATATTTTCCATTTCTTGTTCTCCAAGTAATTGTTAATTTTTATTTTTTTTTATCCTAACGTTCTTATTTTTAAGATATATGATAAATTTACTTATAAAGTTTAAGTTACTTAGAAGTTACAAATACTATTAAAAAAAGAAGTGATGGTTATTAGTTAATTAATTTAGTCTAACTTTTATATGTGGATTTATATATTGTCCATGTTTTTGTGTTTTATCATCATATTGTATTGCAAATGTATGACAATTATGTAAACATCTTAAACACATTAAACATTCAGACTTTATCCATAATGGTTTTTATCTTGTATTTCTATTGCTTTTATTGGACATTGTTTTTCACATAGTTTACATCCAGTACAATCACCTGTTATATGTAAGTGTTCTGTTTTTCTAGCTTTAGTTATAGTTTATGGAATTGATTTGATAAGAATTTTGGAAGTTTACGTTTACATATATTTCGGATTCTTTATCTTTTATTATATGTATTATTTCATCTAAATTGTTCATCGATTTTTAATATTTTTTTATCAACTTCTACTTTATCCATTAAATCAAATCTAACAGTCCATGTGTCTACTGTTCTAATACTATGTTTTGAAGTTACTGTGAAACCTTTTTTTGTTTAGATATTTCTCCATGTAAAAATAGAATTATTTTTTTTAAAAAAAAGGAGGAGTTGAGGTTAATTATAGTATAGTTAGCCAGTTTTGAATTATGTCATTTTGATCATCCATAATTTTTCTAACTGCTTTAAAGTATGTTCCATCATTTATTTGAGAATCATTTCTTCTCTTGTTTATACAGTCAAATTCTTTATCATCACTTCTTAGTGGAAGACTCATTGTATTATAATCATTTATATCTGCATCATCAGAAATTTCTTCTTCTACAAACATGTTTTCTGCATGTTCTGATGCTAATCCTACTACTGCACATAATTCTAAATCATATACTAGTGATAATTTACTGTATCCCTTAGTTTCTTTTAAATTAAATTCCTCACGTACTACTCCACTTGTTGCATCTTCTATTGATACCATTGGTACTATAAATGGTACTCTTGATACTACATATCTATCATTGAATCTTCTTGCTAGTTTATGTTTTAGTAATTCTTCTACTACTTGTTTTGTTGGATATTCTATTATTATGTTTGATTCAAATAGTAGTGATGCATCATCTATTTCTTCTACTAGTAATCCTTTATTTCTGTAATCAGGTAGTATGTACATGTATTGCATTACAAGAGAATCTTCATTTACTCTACTTGCACGATATGTTGCAAATCCTACTACTTCATTATCATATACTATTTCTTTGAAAAAGTAGCATGAGTCTTCAGGCATTATATAGAAGTTTTCTTTTTTCACTGCTCTGTGTAGGTATATGTAATTATCTATTAGTAATTGTTCAATTGGTAATGTTAGTATTTTATCTTCATCTGTTTTGTATCTGAATAATTTTCCTAAGCCATCAGGTCTTTTTACTTTTTTATTTGGATTAGCCATTATAAATAATCTCCATATTATTTGTAATAATTATACTCTTATTAAAGAATCAAATATTCTATTTATTATATTTCTTTATAATTACATAAAAAAATAGCTATGACTTTACTTTAATTTAATTATATAAAATGTATAGTCAAAGAGAAGTGGTTTTTTTTAATCACGTGATATTACTTGACTAATTGTTTCTATTACTAAATCTTTAACTGAATCAGTAAATCTATGTTCTTCATCATCAAACACAAACAATGTAGAATTACTATATATTTTATCAGCTTCAACTACATAATTAAGTGGTACTCTTGTATCTTTGCCTCCATGAAACAGATATACACGTCCTGAATAGTCTTTAATATCATCATATAAGTTAATTGATTTTGCCCCTTCAATATATGTTTTTCCTGTATGTTCAGGCATGAGTGTCATAACACTTTTTTCACGCATATCTTCCATATTTAAAACATCATCTACAATAACATATGCTGGTGCAAATAAAAACATTGCTCTTACATCACTTCTTCGTGGTGCTACTAGACTACTAATTAATCCACCTTGACTATGACCTGCTAGATATATTTTATTCTCATCCACATAATCTAGTGATTTAATATAATCCATGACTGTATTTAAATCATCAATTTCTGTTAATAATGACATATCACTTATTTTACCATCACTCATACACCCATAACCACCACCTCTAAAGTCAAAGATATAACTTGCAATACCCTTTTTTAATAATTTTTCAGCATATGCCTTCATAAATGTATGATTTAAGGATAATCCATGAGATAATACAACTAATGGTATTTTATCATCAATATTATCTGGAAGATATAATAAGCCATATATATTTTCATTATTAATTGTACAATTTGCCTCTTTTATCATGTTTATTCCCCTTGATTACTTCTAGTATTTTATTAAAGACTATTGTTTTTCCTTTTTCTCTGAAGTTATGATGTTCACCATCGATTATTGTTAAATCTGCATTTTTATATAAGTTAACTGCTTTTTGTGAATAGTTAAGTGCTACTGCACTATCCTTAGAGCCATGAAATATATGGACAGGTCCTTTATAATTTGTGATTTCATTATAAATATCTAATTTACGTCCATCTAATATGTATTTTTGTGAAACATAACCTGCAATATTAGCTGTAAGTTCACCATCATCAGGTAATGTCATTTTCTTCATTACATCAGGTATTAGAAAGCCAGGAGCTAATAGAAATAATGTTTTGAATAATGTAGGATTTCGTGAGGCTACTACTGATGATACATATCCTCCTTGACTATGTCCTAGAAGATATAGGTTATTTTCATCTACGAATTCTTCATTTTTGATTCTATGTACCACTTCTGTTAAATCATCTATTTCTGTTAGTACTGAAGTGGTTAGTAGATTACCATCACTTTTATTTTCTACTTTTCCTCCACGAAAATCAAAAATATAACTAGCAATTCCATGTTCTAATAACTTTTCTGCATAATCTGTGAAGTATGTATGATTAACATAAAACCCATGTGCAAATATAACTGTTGGATATTTCTTGTTTTCATATGGGATATATGCAAGTCCATATATTTTTTCACCAGTACATGTGCAACTTACTTGTTTTATCATATTATCCTTATTTTAAAAATTAGATTAATAAATTGTTGTATATAATTATGTTAATAATAGTGTTAATAGTTTATGAGATTTATAAAAAAAAGAGTGGGGGTTTATGATTTATTCATTAATTAAACAATCAACTTTAGTTATTTCAGAATCAATATTGCTTCCATGTATTGCAATTGCTTTTTTAATATCTGCACCTTCACATAATTTATGAATATCTCTCATTACACGACCTATTTCTGATCCTTCATGTGTTATGACTGTTTTTACTGTTTTTTGTTCAAAGTCAAGTTTTTCTAGTTGAGAAAACATTGCCATAGGTAGTGTTTCCCACCAATTTGGTGAGCATATGTAAATTTCATCATACTCATTTATATTATCCAAGTATTTTTTAAGTTCAGGTCTTGCATTGTTTTTTAGTTCTTCTTCTGCAATTTCTGTGGTTTTCATATAATCTTTTGGATATTCTTGTATTGTTTCTACTTTGAATGTATCTGCACCTGTTTTTTCTTGAATGTAATTTGTTATTCTTTCTGCATTTCCAATAGGTAAATTAATTATTTCTCCATTTGAGTAGTTTTCTCCATTACGTGAATAGTATATTATTAATGGTTTTGACATAATTTATCCTCCCCGTTACATATTTCATTTACAATTGCTAATGCATTGAGTGTTCTTGGAAAACCAATATATGGCATTAAAGTTGTTATCGCATATATAAGTGTTTGTTTATCATTTCCTACAGTTAGATTTGCTGCAGTATGTCCTCTTAGTTGATTTTCACATCCTCTAAGAGATAATAGTATTGTGAATGTTATTAGTTCTCTATCTTGATCTGTGAGTCCTGTTCTAGTATAAAAATCTCCAAAACAGAAGCCTTCTAAGTAGTCATTAAAGTGTTTTTGTCCATTTGGTGTATTTTCATTCATTGTGTTGATATTTTCTTCTCCAAAGTAGTCTACTTGTATGTTATGTCCTTTTTGTTTCCTGTTTTCATGATTTGTTGTTGATTGTCCTGGTAGTGGTATATCTATTCCTATTTCGTCAAATACTTGGTTTGTTATATCTATAAAATCATATACTTTGGATAGTCCTGCATATGGTATTGTTTGGTATAATACTTCTTTTATTTCTATTGCTTTAATACCTATATTTACTGCTGATTGTAGCATGATTTCATATAATTTTGTGGATTGGTTTGTTATTAGCGTTGCTAGTATTATTAGCATTTTACTTCGGTCGGGTAGTAGGCTGTTTTCTTCTACTTCATCATATATGAAGTTTCTTAGTATTTCTGCTAATTCTGGGTCTGTTTCTTCTAGTGTTGAATTGTAATTTTGTAAAAATTTTTCATAGTTTTCTTTTGCTTTACTTGTTAATTGCATAATATTACCTCTATATATATACTATATATTATTATGAGTTATATATACATTGTGTTGAAAAAATAGATTCAAAGATATTAAAGAAGTCATGAAAAAAAGAATAAAAAAAATGAGAAATTAAGAAGAAAATTATCTCCCTAATTTGATAATTTAGTCTTAGAGTAACTTGAAGGTTTATTCATATTATATAATAAACTAGTCCAACTTGGAGAAGTAGATCCCCAATAGTTACCATTAATAGACTTAATAGTTCCACCATTAGATATTGCACTTCCAGCAGCACTTGCAACATTACTTATGAAATTATTTTTATTTGCTGTTAAATTACCTACAGTTACAATAGCTCCTCCACCATTATATGTACCTATAGCATGGTTTGATGTGAAATTACTATTTGTAATTGTAGCATTAGCATCTATCATCATAGCTCCACCAGCAGATGAATTAGTACTGTTTGCAACATTGCTTGTGAATACTGCTTTAGTTATATTTAATGATGAACCTTCAAAGTAGAATGCTCCACCATATACTGTTTTACCTTTAGCTAAGTTATTTGTAAATCTTGTGTAACTAGAAGTTAATGTACCACTATAGAAGTACACTGCTCCACCAATAGACATACCTGTTGAAGTTGCCTTATTAGCTGTAAATACACTGTTTACATAGGATGCATAAGTTATATAATTATATGTTGCTCCACCATAGGTATTTTTTCCAGTTGCTGTGTTTGAACGGAAAGTAGAGTTATATACTAATAATATTGTATTTTGATTATATAATGCTCCAGCACCAGCTACAGAGTTAGTTGATTTAGCAGAATTACTATTAAATGTAGTATTTAATACATATAACTGACCATTAAAGTTAGCTACTGCTCCACCAAATACATATCCTGTTCCAGATACAGTATTATTTATAAATGTATTATTATTTAATGATAAATTACCAGATACTTTCTTAATTGCTCCACCTGTTGCATTTACTCCCGTTGCTGTATTATTTATAAATGTACAGTTATAAACTGTTGTATTTGAATTTATCAAGTATAATGCAGTTCCACCAGCATTATTTCCTGATGCTGCATTGTTAATGAATTTTATATCCACTAATACAATATTATTTCCAGTATTAATTATAGTAGAATCACTTGTTTTATACATTTTATTATTTCTAATTGTTGTATTATACATTACAAGATATCCTGTTGCATATATAGCAGATGCGGATAAACTTTCATTTGCTTTAAGATTATCAAATACACAATTATCCACATATATTACACCAATAGATGAAACTGTACCTGTTAATGAGGAAGCAGTAGTGGAATTTGTAAATGTTATATTTCTAATATTTACTGTGGATTCATTACCATTATTTGCAAATAAGTACCCTTTTTTATTACTACCTGATAATATTACTGAGTTAGGATTACTTAAACCAGTTATATTAACAGAACGTGTAGTGGTTAGATTATTTTCATAATATGTTCCAGCAGTTACATATACTGTACCATTAATAGCTACATGACTTAATGCATATCCAATTGTTTTATATGGACTTGATTTACTACCAATATTTGAATTATTACCATTTTTACTTACGTAAACTTCATTTAATCCTTTTACAGTTATACTTCCCGTATATGTGGATCTGTTATATGCACCATTTCCATTATATACTACTTTTAGTGTAATATTACTATTAGCAAATGTATTTGCTGGTTTATATGTGAATTTTACAGAACCATTTGTTAAATTATATGTACCAATTACTGCATTATTTACACTTACAGTTACACTTCCTGTACCAACAGCTTTTCCATTATTATCAGTTACATTAACTGTTGATGTACCAGTTTGACCTATAGTAATATTTATTTTTGAAGAAGTGGTTTTAGTTATAATCTTATTTAACACTAATTTTGCAGTACCATTAACTGAGTTATATATGTTATCTGCAGTATACACAGCAGTTATAGTATAAGTTCCTGCATTAAGAACTGATAATCTATTGCTGAGTGAAGCTATTCCATTTGAAACCTTTGCAAATCCCATACTTGTTCCATTTACATAGAATTGTACTCGACCTATATTTAATTTATTACCTACCACATCTAATACTGTAGCATTAAATATTACAACATTACCTGTTGTTGTATTGATTGATTTTACAGATATTTTTGTTGAAATATATTTCATTGTAGTATTTAATGTAGCATTAGCACTGTTATAAATATTAGTTGCATTTATTCCAGTACAACTAGCCATTGTTAAAAGATTAGCATTATATATTGCTCCACCTTGTTTTGCACTATTTTCATTGAATTTAGAACTTGATAATGCAGAGGTGTTTTTATTATATATTGCTCCACCATATGTAGCCGTGTTATTTCTAAATGTATTTCCAGGCATTTCACATAAACCATTATTATATATTGCTCCACCTAGAGATGTTGCACTATTTTTAATCATGGAATTATATATGATAATTGCAGTTTTTTCATTATCTACTGCTCCACCATTTTTACTTGCAGAATTTCCTGTAAGATTATTATTTCTAAGATATAATGTTCCAATATTATATATTGCTCCACCATTCTTACTTGCACTGTTATATGTTAGTATATTGTTATCTGTTATGTTTGTAGTATTATTAGAATATAAGAATCCACCATATTGTGCTTTGTTTGTTGTTGCATTATTTGCTTTTACAACTACTATTCCTTTGTTTGCAATTGCACCACCAGTTTGGGAAGCATTATTTTCTCGGATTATATTTTTCTCAATGAGTGCATATTCTCCATTATGTATTGCTCCACCATATTTACCTCTATTTTGTTTAAGAGTGTTTCCAGTGATTGTTGCATTACCATTATTAGTAATTGCTCCTCCAAGTTGTCCTGCTGTGTTTAATGCCATTCTATTGTTCATTATTGTTATGTTTCTTGCATTATGTACTGCTCCACTCCATTGAGTTGCAGTGTTTTGTGTGAAGTTATTGTTTCTAAGATACATTACTCCATAGTTATATATTGCTCCACCATTTTTAGTTACATGGTTTGCTATAAAGTAATTATTATCTGTTATTGTTGAATTTCCCATTGAATATAATGCTGCACCAAAGTTTGCATTATTATTGATAAATGTATTGTTTTTAAGTATTATTGTTCCTTTGTTGTATAATGCTGCTCCTGTTGTTGAATTTGCATTTGTAAATACTATGTTTTTTATTGTTATGTTATATTTATTAGTTATAAGTAGTATTCTTGTCTTGTTTTGTCCATCAAAGGTTATTGTTTTTCCATATATTCCAATTATTGAAAATATTGTTGCTCCACTTTTTACTGTGGTATTGTCAATTGTTAGTTGATTATTAAACTTGTATGTATCACTATTTGCATTATTGTTTGTTACTAATTGTATTGTTCCATTGTTTGTTATATGTGATAATGCTTGTTCAAGTGTTGTTGCATTATTTATTGTTTTACCATCACCTGTACCATTACTGGTTACATATATTATGTCACTTGTATCTTTGGATAATGTTTTTTGATTATTTGATGATTTGATATTTGTTATATTTTCATTAGTTATTGATTTCATATTTTGAACTTCATTAACAGTACTTTGTGTTTGAACACTTACTGAACTGTCTTGAACATCATTCATATCATCACTAGAAGAATTTGTTGCTGAGATTGCTCCTACTGAAGTTAATATAAATAATATCAATAATGAAGTTAAAATAAGATGTTTTTTATTAAAAATAATCTTTTCCTCCATTTTTATAAATAAATACATTATTCATAATAGATATTATTAAAATAATGAATAAAAACAAATTATTCTAGTATATATTTATTTAAATTAAACTTTATAAAGTTTTATAAAAAATGGAACATGTTGTGATAAATAGGAAAGATAGGTTATTAGAATACTAAATCAAGTATAATGAAATTAAAAATAAAAAAAAGAAGGGGAGTATATTATTTATAATTAAGCTTTTCTACTAAATACAAAGTCAGCTAATTTAAATAATGCTTCCTTAGCATCACTATCTGGAAGTACAGCAAGTGCTGATTTAGCCTCAATTACACAATCATATGCTACATTTCTTGCATATGTAATTGCACCATATTTATTTAATAAGTCCATAGCTTCTGGTATAATACTTTCATCATTTGCTTCAAGTAATTCAACTAAGCGTGCACGATCATCAGAATTTGCTTTTTCTAATGCATATATAACCATGAGTGTTTTTTTACCTTCTACAAGGTCACTACCTACAGGTTTACCAATTGATTCATCACCAGTGAGATCTATATAATCATCTTGTATTTGGAAAGCAAGACCTACTTTTCTACCATAAATTCTTAATGCTTCAATTTGAAGAGAGTTTGCTCCACCAATAATAGCTCCAGCAGTTGTTGCTCCTGTTATTAATGCACCAGTTTTCTTATAAATCATGTTCATATATTCATCTTTAGTTACTTCAAAAGTATCTTCAAATGCCATGTCAAGAGCTTGTCCTTCACATATTTTAATACAAGAATCTACTAAAACTCTTAATGCATCAATTACACGTTCATAAGGTATGTTTTCATCTGCTGTTTTAATAATAGTTTCATATGCTTTTGCAAATAATGTGTCTCCAGCAAGAATTGCTAATGCATCACCCCATTTTTTATGTACAGCAGGCATTCCTCTTCGAGTATCATCATTATCCATTAAATCATCATGAATAAGACTGAAAGTATGAATTAATTCAAGAGAAGCAGCAGTTTTTAATGCTTTATCAGTATCTCCACCTACTGCTTGACAACTTAAAACTGTTAGTGCTGGCCTGAATTTTTTTCCTCCAGCTTTAATTAAGTGTGCTGAAGAATCATGTAAACTTTCAGGTTCTAATGTGCTTAATGCTTCTCTTATTTCTTTATCTACATCTTCAGAGTATGCTTTTAATATATCAGTTACATCCATTTTAATCACCTATTAAATACTTGTGCTTGTCCATTTCTTAGTATGTGAACATCATTTCCTAATTTATATCCTTCTTGTTCAGCTAATTCTACAAATGCTGCAAGGTTACTTAAGTCCCCGTGTGCTGGTATTAAATGTTGTGGGTTTAACATTCTTACAAAGTCTCTTAAATCTTCTGGTCCTGCATGTCCGGAAACATGTATATTATTATAAACTCTTGCTCCTCTTTCTCTAAGTCTTCTATCTAATAAATCACGATTTGCAATATTTATCGGATTAGGAATTGTTGTAGCAGAGAATATCACATTATCTCCCGGTCTTATTTCATAATTTGTTTTATTATTTGCTATTCTTGGAAGTAATGCATCTGGTTCTCCTTGATGTCCTGTTACTAGTAACATGTATTTTGATCTATTATCATTAGCACGAGATAATGCTTTGTTAATTGCTTTGGAATTACCATATAAACTTACATTACGAGGTAAGTTAAGTATTCCCATTGATTCTGCTAGTGAACAGTATCTTTCCATTGAACGTCCAAGAATCATTATTTTTCTTCTACTTCTTTCTGCAATTTTTGTTATTGCTTGTATTCTTTCAATATGACTTGAAAAAGTTGTTACAATAAGTCCTTTTCTTTCTTCTAAAGGTCCTTTTAGAACATCTTTTAATAAGTCTCTTGCTATTTTTTCAGAGTGTGTTTTTCCTTGATTTTTTTCTTTGATGTTTGTTGTATCAAGAATTGTTGCTTTAACACCTTTTTTACCTAATTCTCTGAAACGTCTGTAATCAGGTGGTGGTGATACCATTTGATGATTATCAAATTTAAAGTCGTTTGCATATACAATTACTCCTTCAGGAGTGTGTAATGCTGCTGTGATTGTTTGTGGTATACTATGAGTTGTTCTTACAAATTCAAGAGTTAAGTTTGGTGAGATTTGTAGTTTTTCTCCAGGATTTAAAGTCTTTAATGGATTATTTACTTTGAATTTACGTTCACTTTTTATTGTTTTTTCTATTAATGCTAGTGTATATGGTGATGCAATAATTGGTGCTTCATATCTATGTGCCAGCTTTGCTATAGCTCCTATATGGTCAAGGTGACCATGAGTACATACTATTGCCCTTACTTTCCCATCTACTTCTCTCATTAATGTATCATCAGGTATTACTCCTCTTTCAATGAGATCTAAACTATGCATTCTTGCAATATCCGTATCTTCATGGATATGTAATCTATCAAGGTGTATTCCCATATCAAATATAACTACATCATCATTTACTTTTACTGCAGTCATGTTTTTTCCAATTTCTTCATATCCTCCAACTGCGATAACTTCTATTGTCAAATTATATCCTCCTTGTATATTTTTTTGTATCTATTTCAAGTTCATTTAGTATTTCTCTTGTTTTTCCTGTAATTATTAATTTTTTCTCTTTAAGTTCATCTATGTTAGATGCTCCAACAAGAAACATTGCTGTTTTAAGTTCTCTTGTAAATTGATTTATTTTTTCTTCAATGTATGTATGTCCCATGTATGCATGTTTTAAGAATGGTAGTGCCATACCTACACAGTCAGCTCCAAGTGCTATTGCTTTTGCTGCTTCAAGACCATTTCTTATTCCACCTGAAGAAATTACTGGTAGATTTGTTGATTCAAGAACTTCTATTGTACTTACAGCTGTTGTAATTCCCCAATCCCAGAAGAGATTTCCTAGATGTGGATTATCTGCACGGTATGTTTCTACTGCAGCCCAACTGGTTCCACCTACTCCTTGAATATCAATGGCATCTACACCTATTTTTTCAAGTATTCTAGCATCATCCATACTTATTCCAGCACCTGTTTCTTTTGCTATTATTGGAATATTTGTTGAATCACATATTTCTTTGATATGTTCAACATATCCTTTTGCATTTATATCTCCTTCAGGTTGTATGATTTCCTGTAGTGGGTTAAGATGAATTGCTAACATATCTGTTTCTAGCATTTCTATTGCTTTTGGTGCATATTCTACTTGAGGTGCTCCTATATTTCCTATAATTACTGCATGTGGTGCACTTTCTCGTACTATTGTAAATGTATCTTTAAGTTCAGGATTAGATATTCCTGCTCTTTGACTTCCCACACCCATTGCTATATTTGTATTTTCTGTAGCTATTGCTAGGTTTTCATTTATTCTTTTACTTTCTGTGTGTCCACCGGTTATTGCTGATATGATTAGTGGTGAATCTAGTTTTTTACCTAGTAATTCTATGGATGTGTCAATTTCTTCAAAATCTACTTCGGGTAGTGATCTATGAACTAGATTTATATCTTCAAATCCTGTTGTTATATGATGTTCTACATCATAGTTTTTACATATTTCAAGATGTTGTAGTTTTCTATCCGATATCACTATTCATCAACCTCCTATTAGTTTTTATTATAGATGAAAATAATTATTTTATAATTGTACCTTTAACTTCTTGTCCGGATACTGCTAGTTTTATGTTTCCTGGTGTTTCAGCATTTATTATTTGAGATTCTATTCCTTCTTCTGCTAGTTGAAGTAATTCTTTTATTTTTCCACCCATTCCACCAGTTACATCAGCTTGATCTTCATTTTCAGTTAAGGTTAATTTAGTGTCTTTTGTTACTATATCTATTAACTTAGCTTCAGGATTTATTTTTGGATTATCTGTGTATATTCCATCTACATCAGATGATAATATTACACGGTCAGCTTTTAATTCTTTTGCAAGATATGTTATTAATTGGTCTCCAGATATTATTGCAAATTTAATATAATCATTATAATCTAGTACTGCATCACCATAGAGTACTGGTACAAATCCATTATCTATGTATTGTTTTATGATTTTTGTATCACATACTGCAATTCTTTTATTATCTGTTACAATGAATGAGGAAGGTTTTATTCCTATTGCTGGAACTCCTTTTTCATGTAATTTTTCTACTACTATATAATTTAGTAGTTGTACTGAAGCTTGTGTTCTACAGAGACCTTCTAACTTGTATAGATGATCATTTACATTACCTATAACATCACCTATTCCAAATTTTTTTGCATAAATATGTCCATATGAACCTGCTCCGTGCACTATCACCATATCTTCATTATATGCAGATACTTCTTGAGCTATTCTATCTAAGTTAACTTCATCTATAGTGGGCTTATCAGCATCTTTTATTGTTAAAGCACTGCCCCCAATCTTTAATATAATCATATAAATACCCTTTTAATTTTTTTTAGTCAATAAGTTTTGCTTGAACACCATAATCAGACTGTTCACATTTAAATGTTGCATATTTCTTACTTAGTTGTTCATAGACTTCATCACTATTTTCTGGACAATATGCTATAATACAGCCTCCTCCACCACTACCTGTTAGTTTTGATCCTAGAGATCCGTATTTTCGTGCTTCATAAACCATGTCTGATAATTCAACAGTATTTACTCCTATTGCATCAAGTAATCCTTGATTTATATTCATAAGATGTCCAATCTTTTTAGAATCACCCTTTTCAAGAGCTTTTTTTGCATCGGTTGCTATTTGTTCCATTGCTGTGAAAATATTTCCAATTATCTTAGGATATTTTTCATATTTTATTCTCACGGATTCAACTAATTTTCCTGTATTACCACTGATTTCACAGTTTGAAACAATAAGTGGTAACTGCATATCAAAATTAATTCGGCTAAGTTCAAAGTTTTCATCAATAAATATTATTCCACCATATGTACTCATAGATGTGTCAATGGGACTTGCAGCTCCTTGGATTTTAATTTCAATTTCACGAGCCTTGTGTGCTATTGTTTTTTTATCTAAATCAAATCCTGCATATATTGACACGGCCTTCAATGTTGCTACTGATACAGCTGCTGATGAACCTAAACCTGCACCTAAATACATTTCAATATTTACAGTTAAGTTAAAACCTTTATCAAATTCAAATAAGTTAATAACTTCATATATATAATCAGTAATTATCTTTTTTTGACTATCTAACTTGAAGTTAAGTTTTTTATCAACTAATTCAAGTTCTGCAGAATAATCTATAATAGGTACTGTCACTTGAACAATATTATCATTTCTTGATGTTAGTTCTACATGCACTCCCCTGTTAATTGCAACAGCAATTGCAGGTTTTTTATGTACAACTGAATGTTCTCCAAATAAAATTATTTTTCCTGGTGCAAATGCCTTGATTTTCATAAATTATTCTCCAATATAATCAAAAGGAAAAAAAGTATTATAAATATTTATTTAAATAAAAAAAGTAATTATAACAGAATATCATTAGTTACTCTGATTACTAATAAACCTATTATCTACATTTAGAATTTTAAATTATGACATTACAAATTAAGTTTAAGAAAAATAATAAAATATCTTCAAATATTTTACTAAATACATGTTCTTAAATTATTTAACTTGTTTTATAATACTTTTATCTTATAAAAATAAGATAAATCCCCTTAATATGATTCTCAAGTATAAAAACCATTATACTACTCAGATAACATTAAATTATCTTCTAAATTATTCTTATGAGAATCTGTTAATTATATATATCTAAAAATTTATTAATATATCTTACTATAAAAAAAAATAAATTCTAAGAAAAATAAAAAATAAAAAACAATAAATCTAATAATTTTTAAATTAGATAATATACTTTTAATAAATAAAAATAGGTGATAATTAATGATTAGAAAACCATGTGTATCAGGACTATTCTATGCTGGAAATTATGAAATACTTAAAAATACACTAGATGAAATATTTAAAACAACAGAAAATAAAATACCAACAAAATCAATGGAAAAATATAATATTACAGCAGGTATAATGCCTCATGCAGGTTATGTATTTTCAGGAAAAACAGCAAGTTACACAGCACAAAAAATAGCAGAAGATGGAATACCTGAAACAATTATTATAATAGGACCTAATCACACAGGATATGGTAGTAATGTAGATCTTAGTGATTCACTACTTTGGAAAACACCTCTTGGAAATGTGGAAGTAGACACTGAATTTATTGAAGAACTAGTAAAAGAAGATCATAATGCAAATATCAATGAATTAGCACATATAAAAGAACATAGTATTGAAGTAGAAATACCCTTTCTACAATACATAGCAAACAAACAGAATAAGACATTTAAAATTGTGCCAATAATTATAACAAGACAAGAAAAAGAAATATGTACTAAACTTGCAAAAAGTATTAAAGTAGTGAGTGAAAAATTAAACCGACAATGTATAGTTATAGCAAGTACTGATCTTACACATTATGAAGATAATGAAACTGCAAAAATAAAAGATGAAAAAGTACTAAAAACAATAGAAGACATGGATATCAATTCACTCATAAATGAGATAAAAGAGTATGATATAACAATGTGTGGATATGGTCCAACAATAACTGCAATTAAATATTCCCAATTAAGAAATGCTAATAAAAGTAGAATTCTCAACTATAGTAATAGTGGCGATGCATATGGTGACTATGAAGAAGTAGTAGGCTATGCTTCAGCAATAATTGAAAAATAATATTAAAATATAAAAATAAGTTAAAAATTACTAAAATAATCTAATAAAAAAAAGTATTCAATAGAAGAAATAAATCTTCTATTAATCCCACCTACATTATATTTTTAATTCAAAGTCAGTAGGTTCTAAATCAAATTCTTCATCAGAAGATAAGATTCCTCTTTCTCTTAATATTTGTCTAGCTAATAACCAGTAAACAAGAGCAATTGCTTTTCTACCTTTGTTGTTTACAGGAATTACTACATCAACATTACATAATAAGTTTTCTGTATCACATAAAGCTACTACAGGAATACCATTTTGTTTTGCTTCAATTACAGCTTGAGAATCTGATCTTGGATCTGTAACAACTAAGATTTTTGGTTCGATGAATTTTGAGTATTGTGGGTTTGTTAATGTACCTGGTATAAATCTACCTGGAATAGTTTTTGTACCTGTTACTTCACCGAATTTTTTAACTGGTGCTTGACCATATTGTCTTGTGGATACTACGAGAATTTCATCAGGGTTGTATTTTGATAATAATTTTGCAGCTACCATTATTTTATCATTACTGCTTTTAACATCTAATACATGAAGCCCATCTGCTCTTACTCTGTATATATATTTTTCCATATCTTTGGTTTTTTGTTGAGTACCTATGTGTAAACCTGCTGCAAGGTACTTATCTAATGGTATTAATAATTCTGACATTTTTAATTTCCTCATTTAGTTTAATTATATTAATTTTTAAATTTCCTCATTTAGTTAAGATGAATATTAATAATATAATGAAATTGCATTTGTTGGACATACATCCATACATGCATTACATCTACAACAATTGTCTAATTGTCTAATAATTAATACATTGTCTTCTACATCAAATACTTGCATTGGACATAAATCCAGACAATCTAAACAATCAATTCCATTACATTTCATGTAATCAATATTAATATTCATACATAACTCCGATTATAAATCAGCCATTTTAGGATTTACTAATTCTTCTTCAATTCTGACTAATTCATTAAGTTTAGCAATTCTTTCTCCACCAGCTGCTCCTGTTTTTATAACAGGTGCATTGAATGCTACAGCTAAGTGTGCAATTGTTTCATCGGTTGTTTCTCCAGATCTGTGTGATACAACTGGTACATATTTATTAGCTTTTGCTAATTTAATAGTGTTGTATGTATCTGTTAAAGTACCTATTTGGTTTGGTTTAATGATTAAGGAATTTCCTGCATGAGCTTCAATACCTTTAGCTAATATATCAGCATTGGTTACAAATAGGTCATCTCCACAAATTAAACAATCTTTTCCAGATTTACTTGTTAATTCAGCAAATGCTTCGAAATCATTTTCTTGGATTGGATCTTCTACATAGAAGAATTTATATGTATCAATTAAGTCTGCGATGTAATCAATTTGTTCTTCAACAGTTCTTGATGTACCTTCACGTTCATATACATATTTTTGTTCTTCTTCATTCCAGAATTCACTTGATGCTACATCTAATCCTGGTCTTACTAAAACACCAGTTTCATCAGTGATTTCTTCACATGAAGATGTTTGAATTTCAAGAGCTTCTTCATTTGTTAAGTTAGGAGCCCATCCACCTTCATCTCCTTTTCCACCAGTGAAAGTTTTATCTTTTTCTTGGATTTTAGCTTTGATTCTTCTGTGAACATTAATGTTAGTTGTAATTGCTTCAGTTATATTAGAAGCTCCTACTGGAATTACTAAAAATTCTTGAATATCTGGTGCATTTGTACCAGCATGTGCTCCACCATTAATCATGTTTCCTAATGGGAAAGGAATTGATGTTGGCATAATTCCACCTAGGAATTTATATAATGGGAGATTGTAACTTGATGCTGCTGCTTTAGCTGTTGCCATAGAAACAGCTACTGCTGTATTTCCACCAATTAGTGAGAAATTATCAGTTCCATCGATTTCGTGTAATACATTGTCAATTTCTCTTAAATCTTCTGCTTCCATTCCTATAATTTCAGATGATATTAAATCTTCTACATCTTCAATTACTTGATCTACTCCACCATCAGGAAATGATGCTACTTCGTTGATTCCAGTACTAGCTCCACTAGGTGCTGCTGCTCTTCCAAATCCATTCCATGTTAAAACATCAGCTTCAACAGTTGGATTTCCTCTACTATCTATAATTTTTCTTAATCGTACGTCTTCTATTACACTATCCATAAAAAACACCTCTTTTAAATGTAGAAATAGTTGCTTAATTAAAGGGCTATGTTTTTATTTCTTATAAGTGTATAAATAAGAAAGTTTTTTTCTATACTCATGGATTAAAAATAAATAAAAGAATTTAATCTACATATTCATCTTTAACTACTGCATCTAATGGAAGTACACCTTCCTCATATTCATTTATCGCTATTTTAATTGGATCTTGATCTGGTGTAAATTCAACCATTGGTTTTGCACCCATTGAGATTTGTAAAGCTCTAGCTCCAATTAATCTAGCTCGTTCAAATCTTGTATTACTTCTAGATTGCATATACTTAAATGCTCCTTTAACAGTATATATCCTATTCAACAACTTAACTAAAGTATTCCTCTATTACTCTAAAGTAAAAAGGAGAGGAGTCCTTATTTAATGGAGTTAATACTCCAAATTAGCTCCCTTATTTAGTTTAATAAAATATTCATTACCATACATCAACGTGTGATATGAACATTCTTCTACAACAATATTTTGTAATTCCTAAATCATCGAGAACATCACTTGGATTTTCACCATTTTCTGTTCTTTCCTTGAATTCATCAAAACTTGCTGAAATAACTTTTCCACACGTAAAACATCTTACGAGTAACATAAAAATTTACCTGTAACTTTTTTGTTTTCTAGCTCTTGCACCTGGTCCACCGAATTTTTTGGATTCAGAACGACGTGGATCTCCAACTAACATGGTTCTGTCATATTGTACATATTTATCTTTGAGTGATACATCTCCAGTATATTCTACTAATCCTTTAGCAATTACCATACGTGCTGCTTCTGCTTGACCCATTATTCCTCCACCAACTACTCTTACATCGATGTCTACGGAATTTACTAAATCATCACCAGCTAATTCTAATGGTTCGTATAATTTTAATCTTGCTAATTCAGGTTCGTATAATTCAACTGGTTTACGGTTTACTCTTATTCTTCCAGTACCTTCTTTAACGGTACCTCTAGCAATAGCGGTTTTCCTTTTACCACTGGTATGTACTGTTTTACTCATATTTTACACTACCTTGAATTTATTTAAAATTTAGCACCTAATAATTTTGATATTGTTCCTAATTCCATACTTTTTGTTATGTTTTTAGGTTGTGCTTCTTCTATTTCAACTACTTCTTGTCCCACTAATTCTTTAGGAACTCCTACATTAACTTTTAAGTTTTTGTAAGCGGTTCTTCCATGAGCTTTTCTGTAAGGAATCATTCCTCTAACAGTTCTTCTAAATATATCATCTGGTCTACGTGGGTATTTTGGACCTAAATCTCTTGGGTTTGAGATACTTGCTCTATCTACTCTTTGTTTGTATCTAGCATAGAGGTAATCTTTGTTACCAGAAATAATTATTTTTTCTGCATTGATGATAGTGATTTCTTCCCCGTTTAAGAGTTTTTTACTGACTGTACTTGCAAGTCTTCCTAGTACTAGTCCTTCTCCATCGATAATTATTGCCATTCCATTCACCTACTTTATGATTTTAACATTAGATCCTTTTGGATTTTCAGCCATAAGTTCATCAATTTTTAGGCATTTTCCGCCTGCAGCTGTAATTTTACGTTCTGCTTCTTGTGAAAATTTAAATGCAGCTACAGTTACTTTTGTTGTTATACTACCTTCACCTAAAACTTTTCCTGGTACAAGTATAGTTTCATCATCATTAGCATATTTGTCTATATGGTAAACATTTACTTCTTTGTTTTTTCTATTAGCTCTTGAAATATCGTTAGCAACAGCTTTCCATATAGGAGCATTTTCTGCAGATGATTGTTTGGTGAGGGATTTTATTAAATTTACAGTGTTTGGGTTAGTTTTTGATAATTTCATTTTTACTATTCCTCCTCATTCACAAAATTTATGATATTATCTGCTTTTTCTGATAGTATATCACAAGCCATTGTAAGTACTTCTAGTGGTTTTAATGATCCGTCTGTTTCAATTTTGAATATGTATTTTCCTGTTTCAAAATCAACTACTATTGCATTATCATCTTTTTCAGATAATCTTTGGCAAGTTCTACATGTTGAACATTTTTCTACATTATCTACTACTAATGAATCATTTTCCATTTGTAATACATTTCTTGGACATTCTTCAACATATTCTTCAATATCAGTGATTTTTTCATTATCTATTGATATTTTTGGATAATATTTATATCCACAAGTGGTTGTTGCCTGCCATTTTGCATGTTCTGATCCTAATCCTAGTTCTGCGATAGCTTCTAATTCTACTTCTTCGCCTTCTTGAAGTCTTACTATTGGTATTGTATCATAAACTGGTTTTATAGCTGGGTCGTCTGATTTTAGATCTTTTGAATATACTATTTTAGGACCTTTTTCTTTTAAAAGAAATGAAACACTACAGTTTGAGCAATGAGATTCACAGTCACAATCTGATGGCATTATATATGATTCTAAGTCTGTTACTATTGGAATTAATCCTAATCTATGAGCTAATACTTCATCAAACATTTTTGCATCATTTTTATAAATGTTTACATCTTCAATTGCAAGTGTAGGAATTTCTACAAGGCATATCCTTCGGATTGTATTTATAAATGTGTCATCTACACCTTCAACTACAAATACAGCTCTTTCATCATCCTGTTCTCTAATTTCTATATTCATATTTTGACCCTTCTAAAAAGTAATTATACTCTTCTACCTCTTTTACCGCCAGGTCTACCAGTACCATCGTGAGGTATAGGAGTTACATCTTCGATTTTACCAATTTTAATACCAGCTCTTGCTAATGCTCTTATTGTTGCTTGAGCACCAGGTCCTGGTGTTCTTGGTCCGTTTCCTCCAGAAGCTCGTACTTTAATATGAAGTCCAGCAATTCCTTTTTCTTTAATATCATCTGCAACACGGTTAGCTGCTTCCATAGCTGCAAATGGTGATGATTCTTGTCTGTCTGATCTTACTACTTTTCCACCAGACCATTGGGTTATAGTTTCAGCACCGGTTATGTCAGTAACAGTTATAATAGTGTTGTTGAAAGATGAGTAAACGTGAGCTACACCCCATTTATCTTTTTCTGCCATTATATCACCTAAATTTTAATTATTTTTAATTATATTTCCCTTTTTATTAGTCATCATTAGGTTCTTCTTCTACTGCTGCTACTTCTTCGGTTTTTTCTTGATTATCGAATTGTTTTGCAACTGTGGAACCTGGATAGAAGTCTATATTTTCTTCATCAGCTTTTTCTACTAAGTGTCCTGGTGCATTGATTTTTCTACCATTTAAGGTAATGTGACCATGTACAACAAAGAGTCTTGCTTCTTTAGCAGTGTGACTTAAACCTCTTTTGTATACTAAACTTTGTAATCTTCTTCTTAATACATCTTCTACATTAAGATCTAATACTTCTTCAAGTTTAGCATTAGGTGATATGAAACCTGCTCTTACAAGATGATCTAATAATTCTTTTTCTTGTTTTGCTCTTTCATCTACATCCATACCTAAGATAATACGAGCATCTCTTCGGTATCTTTTTACTCTAGATTCAGCTTTCCAGATTTCTTTTTTGTTTTTTAATCCGTATTTAGTTGCTAATCTGTTTTCTTCTTTTATACGATCTGCATTCCATGGATGTGATGGAGTGTCATATTGTTTTCGTGGTTTTTTTGGATGTCCCATAATCAAATCTCCTTCATGATTTTAATTAAAAATTTTCATTTCCATTTATTTACCTGGTCTTGTTCTACTTACACCAACAGAAGATCCATGTCTAAATGTTGATTTTGTTCTTTGACCACGTACTGGAAGTCCAACTTCGTGTCTTTTACCTTTGTAACTTCTAATCATTTTCATTCTGTTTAAGTCATCACGTATTGTCATGTCTAAGTCAGATTCGATTAAGTGTTTGGTTTCTCCAGTTTCATAATCATTTCTTCTATTTAAGAACCATTCTGGAATTCCAAATTCTTGAGGATTTTCAAGAACGTCTTCTATTTTTTTAACAGATTCATCTTCAAGATAACCTATTTGTTTATCTTGGTCTAAGTCTGCTACTTTACATATTGCAACAGCAAATGCTTTTCCGATTCCTGTAATTTCGGTTAAAGCTGAAACTGTTGTTTTGTTTCCGTCTACGTCTTTACGTGTAATACGGACCATATGTCTAAATTCTTGTTCAGCCATTATAATTCTCCTTGAATTTTTATAAAAATACTAGATTAATCTAATGTGTGTTTGAAGTAATTTCTATTATATAAGAAAAAATAAGCTTTGGATTAATTATAATTATTAAAAGAAGAAATATCTAGAATATTTATTTATTGTTGTAATCTTTTTCAGAATTAATCTAGTTAAAACAGGGTTTTTTCTGTTTTTTGTTATTGATTATAAATAATAAATAAATAGTTTAAAAAAAGTCATTTTTTTTAATGAAACTTCCAGATATCATTTTTTGTTCTAAAATAATTATAAACGCCGAGACTGGGATTTGAACCCAGGAGGAGATCACTCCACAAGATTTCCAGTCTTGCGCCTTACCAAGCTAGACTATCTCGGCATCTCTATATTATAATTATTTTACAAGATTTTTTCATCTTTAAAATAAAAATATCTACATTCTCAATATAAATCTTCTCAAATAGTACTAATTTTTTACTACTATAGATTAAAGATTAATATTTACCAATGAGAGAGTATACTCTCTTATATTTCATTATGTTTTTATTCTTACATAGCCAAAGCTATTCTATGTAAAAAATCTTATAATATTATTCTTTGAATAATATTTAAATATTGACCTCGCCCTTAATACGTATATTAAAGGTTCTACAGTTAATAAAAAAATTGTTTATAATTTCTATTTGAAGAATAATCATATTAAAAATAATATTTTTTATTATTTTTTTCCTATGTTATTACTTCCACATCATAGGATATGTTTGAGGTTGTATAAATACTTTTTGGATATTAACTACTGTTTTTGTTTTTGAAGTCAATATTTCATCAACAGAATAAAGGCTTCTACCAACAGCTAATAACTCATCCTTTAATGTCATGACTGCTATAACATTATTTTCATGTATTTGACTGTTTATTTTAACAATACCACTATTTGCAAGGTCTGCTCCATGACATATTGCATCTACAGCAGAATCTTTTACATATATTTTTTTCACATATTTTGTTGTATGTTCCATTGGTTGAATTAATTGTCTAAGTAATCTTTCATCCTCCTCTTGTTTGTAGAAATAGTATGCATCAGTTATATCTTGTAGTGTTGTTAATGTTTCATCTTCTTTAAATGATCCAGCCATTGTTCGTCTTAGTTCTGCCATGTGTGCTCCACAACCTAATGCTTCTCCTATATCATGACAATATTTTCTTATATATGTTCCTGCTTCACATTTAACTCTAAATAGTACATCTTGATTATCTTGTATTTCAAGTAGTTTTAATTCATATATTGTACGTACTCTTAAATCTCTTTTTACTGCTGATTTAATTGGAGGAAGTTGGTATATTTTACCTGTAAATTCATCAAGTATATTAATTATATCTTCTTCAGGTACTGGTTTATGTAATCTCATTAGACATACATATTCTTTTGGTGATAATAATAGTAATTGTAGTGATTTTGTTGCAGTATTTAATGCTACAGGTAGTACTCCTGTTACTTTTGGATCTAATGTTCCACCATGACCTGTTTTAGATATATTCATTATATCTCTTACCCATATATCTATTTCATGTGAAGTTGGTCCTGATGGTTTATCTAGATTTATTATTCCTTTATTAATATGTTCTTCTATACTTCTTTCACTTGGAGAACAACCATAGTTATAATCTGTTTCTGCTTCACATTTATATTCATATTCTGTCATGGTAAATCAAAATCCTATTTTATTAGTATTGTTTTATATTTATAGTTTTAATAGCTTATAGTTTTTTAGATTAAAATTATGAGTTTAATTAAAAGTTTAGTTAGAATTACAGAAGTCGTCTATTATCTTAGAATATATACTAATACTACTTTCTGTTTTTTCAATTTCTTCTTTTTTAAACAATTTTGCTTTAAGTATTTCATTGCCATCTACTTTTATTTCACCACTATCATATTCTGCTTTATATGCACACATTAATGAGTTTGGAAATGGCCATGATTGACTTCCAATATATTTTAGGTTTTTGATATTTATTCCTACTTCTTCTTTAACTTCTCTGTGTACTGCATCTTCTATAGATTCTCCAGGTTCTACAAATCCTGCTATTAATGCATATTCTACCTTGGTATCATAACTATGTCTTGCCATTAGTAACTTATTATCTTTTTGTATTCCTATTATTACTGCAGGTTCTATTGTTGCGTGGTGTGATTTACCACAATTTGGACATTTTAAGTTCATATGTGTATCTTTTAATTTTGTTTTTGTTCCACATCTTCCACAGTATTTATTATTAATATACCATTCATTTATTAGTACTGCTCTTGTACTTATTTGATATGTTTCTGGATTTATCATATAAACTTCAGTTAAATCATGAAAATTAGTATCTTCATCTACATTACATGTAAAACAAGGCTTATTTTTATATTTACCTATGTAAAATTTGAAATTAATGGTAAATTTATTTAATTTATTTTGTATAACTAGAGGAATAGTATTATCTTTTGTTAAGTATACTTGACGTTTATTATTTACTAGTATATAATATGCTTCAGTATTTACATCATAATCTTTATTAAAATCAAGTTCATAATTCTTATAAATAGACTCCTCATACATAATACTAAATATAATATTCGGATAAAATAAAAGTAACTACAATAAAATTATTGTTCTAAAAGAAAAAGTTAATAAATCATTGGAAATTAAAAAAAGAATAAAAGTGAAGAAATTAAACTTATATTGCTAATTCAATATCTTCAGCTTTAACAGTTTTTCTTCCTGCGTGTTTTGCAAGAGCTACTGCTTGTTTACTGATTTCGTCACCATATTCTTCTAATACTTTTGCTAATTCTACTTTAGCATCGTCGCTTACTCTAGCTGCACCTGCGTTTTTAATAATTCTTGCAATTGGTGCTAATGGTAATTCTGCCATATTTTTTTCCTCCTAAATTTTTTATTAATTAATATTCTAACTGTCATTCTATTTATAGTTAATTGAAAACTTAAGGATAAATTATAGTTATAACCTCGAATAAATTTTAATTTAATATCCAATACATATAATTTTGATAATGTAAATAGAAAATAAATTGATATTATAATAAACTTTATTATTCATAGTTTAAACCATAAACATTATAGTATTTCAATAAAATGTAGTTAGCTAATGAAGTATAAAATTATATGTTGATAAAATTTATTAAAAAAAAAGTTGAAAAATAAATTATATCATTTAAACAATATTATTCATTATCTACCTTTGATGATATTATATCCGTTGCTTCTAATTTAAATATCACTGGTCTTAATCCATCATTACAACATACTATTGCACATCCAGGTTTATCTGTCCAATCATGGTTATAGAATACTACATTTTCAGCACCATGTGCTAATGCAAATACGTATTGATATATTGCCTTCCATGCTTCATCACAAAATCCTTCAGGTTTTGCATAGTCTGCATAGTACACCTGACCTTCTTCATGAAATGGACATGTACTTAATCCTTCCACACCATATTCATTAGCTAAATCTTCATCTAATGTTGTTTTTAGTACTGTTATTTTAACTTTTTTCATCATGTTCATATTATCACCTACTAATAGTAGTATTTATTAATATTATATTATAAATAATAAAAAATAACAATAGTTATATAATGATTTAGAGAAATATAAAACATACAATACCAACAAAACAGGAAATATAATAACATTGAAACACAAAATTATAAAAAAATACAACAAACAAATAACTGCCTTAAAAAGTGCATTTCCACAAACAATACCCATACTAACAGGATTTCTATTTCTAGGATTATCATATGGATTATATTCAAATACACAAGGATTTACATTCATATATCCATTAATACTAAGTTTAACCATATTTGCAGGGTCTGCAGAATTCATGGTAATTACATTCCTCACAGGTACATTTAACCCACTTCTCACATTCATAGTAACATTCATCATAAATGCAAGACACATATTTTACTCAATAACCATGCTTGACAAGTACCGAGGATATAACTGGAAAAGTATTTATCTAATATATGGATTATGTGATGAAACATTTGCCATAAATCACACAGTACAAATACCATCAAACATAGATAAAGGATGGTTTTACTTTTGGACAACCCTACTTAACCAAATCTACTGGGTTAGTGGTGCAACCCTCGGAGGACTTATTGGTCCATACATAACATTTAATCTTAAAGGAGTAGATTTTGTACTTACCGCATTATTTGTTGTTATATTTATGAACCAATACAATAAAGAAGATAATCATACAGGATCATATATAGGACTATTATTTCCCATAATTTCAATAATCATATTTGGTAATGAAAACTTCATAATACCCTCAATGATTTCCTTTATCATATTCTTCACAATTTTCAGAAAAAAATACGATACAAAAAACAGGAGTTAAAAATAAAATATGCAACTATATCAAGAAATTATAATAATATTAGTAGCATCACTAGCAACACTCATCACAAGATTTCTACCATTTATCTTCTTTAGAAGTGATGATAAAACACCAGCATATATTAAATATATGGGAAATGTTTTACCCTCATCAGTATTTGGATTAATTGTAATATATGCCCTACGAAATACCACTATCCTAACAGGAAGTCATGGAATTCCCGAAGCAATAGGAATTATCATCACAATAATACTATACTACTGGAAACATGACATGATTATACCCATAGTAGGTGGAACTATCAGTTACATGATATTAATCCAATTCATTTTCGTATAATTTAATTAACAAAAATTATACTTCATTAAAATTTCTATTTAAATAAAATATAAAATAAATACAAATTATTTATTAAATTCCCTACATAAAACTACCCTAAAAATCCAATAAAAAAAAGTATAATATAATAATTTAAAACTAAATTCAAAAAAAACAAGAAAATTCAAATTCTCCACCCAAAAAAAAAATACTAATTCAAACTATTTTCAAATGAAAATCAGGAAAAAATATGAATTTTTATAATAACTTAGAAAAATTAGACAAAAAATAACTGAAAAATTTCTTTTAGAAAAAAATAGAAAATCATATTAAAAGAAATTAGAAAAGAAGTTTTCCTATATGAAAACTCCCCTAATCTAACTAACTTCTTTCCTAGTTTTTTATTGTTAGTTCTGTTGTGGTATTTCTACCTTCTAGGTATGCTTGTCTATCTCCTGATACTACCATTACATCTTTAAATGTTTTTACTTTTGTTACATTTACATCTTTGATGTCTATGATTCCATTTCTTACTGTGTAGAAGATTGTGTTATTTTCTGCATCTCTTATTGTTGCATTATTTACTTTTACACAAACTTTATTTACTCCTACTAGTAGGTTTCCTTTGTAATCGGTTATGTTTCCTGTTATGTTCATGGTTTTTGTTGTGTTGTCTATGATTACTTTTGTAAATTGTATGTTTATTGGTGATTTTTCTACATGGAATACTGTGGTGTTTCTTGTATCTGGGTAGAAGATATCATTTTGGTAGACTGCTTCTACTGTATAGTTTCTGGTATTGTTTTTTCCATCGTCACTTGCCATGCCTATTGGTACATGGTAGGTGTATTTTGCTGTGTTATTTTCTACTTTTACTTTAACTACTTTTCCACTTGCATCTTTAAGTGTTACTCCATTTAGTTTGAAGATTACATATCCGTCTTCATTTATTGCTGTCATGTTTGTTCCATGTGGTGTTATGTCTTTGAGGTGTACGGTGAATTCTATGTCTACATCTTGTTTTGTTGTGTTTATTGTTGTTACTGTGATTTGTGCGGTTCTTTTTGCGATTTCTGCGGTTGTAACATCAGATATGTTTGCTTCATAATTGTAGGATCCACTGTATGATGCAGATAAGTTTTTAGCATTTCTTAAGTATAAGTCTGCTGTTAATGTGTAGGTTACTACTCCATCTACTACTTTGAATTTAAGTGGTGCTTCTGTACTGTTAAATGATCCATCATTTCTTAGTGTTTTACCATTTAATTTAAATACTAGGTTACCACCATTTACTTTATCACCATAAATATCTGTTACATATGCAGTTAGGGTGAATTGTTCACCAATAACACTTTTAACTGGATTTATTATGATAATTGTAGCTCTTTTTTCTACGTTGAATGTGGTTTTATTTGTGCTTGGATTGTATGATTTGTTTCCATTGTAATTTACAGTTACATTGTTTGTTCCTAGAACTTTTGTAGTGTAGTTTACACTGTATTTTCCATTTGCATCTGTTATTACTTTTATTGTTTCATCATCGTTTACTGAAATGGTTATTTCAGCATTTGGTACGATGTCATTATCTTCGTCACGTAATTCTCCTTGTATTTCAACGTTTGAACCTATTTTCACGGTGTTGTTTGTTATCACAGTTATTGTTGTGTCTTTTACTATTTCTATGTATGCTGTTTTGTTTATTGGCTGGTAGCTTTTATCTTCTGAGATATATTCGAGTATTATGTTGTTTTCGAATGTTAAGCTACTTTTTGGTATGGTTACGGTTACGTTTCCATTGTTTACTGGGAATTGTTCTGTGTAGTATTCACCGTTTATGTTTACTTTCACATACCCGGTTCTTACTGTGTCATTGTATACGTTTCTTATGTTTATTGTGTAGTTTAATGTGTATATGTTATCATTTAATGTGATTGTCACATCATCAGGACTGCTTGTTTCAAGGTAGTTACTTATGTAGATGTTATTTGTAGTGTTTTGTGATGAGAAGTCATTAAATAACATGTCTCGTTTAAAGTCAGTGTTATTATAGAAGCTGTTTCCAGTTACATTTATATTTGTACTTGTTTCACTGTATACTACGTAACTGTTTTCATCGCTTACTGTGTTGTTAAATAGGTAGTTGTTGTCAAGTATTGTTGATCCATTGTTGTATATTACTGATGTAATTCCATTAGATGATGTTATGTTGTTTGCATTAATTGTAGTGTTACCAGTTAAGGTGTATATTGCAGCACCAGCATCTGCAGTGTTACCTGATACACTATTGTTAGTTATTATAACAGTACTGTTATCATTTGCAACTGCTCCACCACGTGTTGCATTATTACATGTTATATTGTTACCAGTTATGTTAGTACTTCCGAATTGACTAGCAATAGCACCACCATAAATACCAGTGTTGTTTACTAGTTGATTACCCTCAATTACGGTTACACCATTTTCATTAGCAATAGCACCACCATTAGTAGCATTATTACAAGTCATGGTGTTGTTTATGATGTTACCAGAACCAGCCATAATTGCAACACCAGCACCATTATATGCAGTGTTGTTAATCATGGTATTATCAGTTACATTGGTTGTTGTAGTATACCATGAACTTATTTTAGTACCTCCAACTGCTCCACCATTAGTAGCATTGTTGTTAATAAAGGTAGTGTTAGTAACTATCGTATTAGAATCTACGTTACCAATAGCACCTCCACTTCCAGCAGTGTTATTAGCAAAATAGGAGTTATCCACAATAGATAAACCACCAGAATATGTACCGACAGCACCACCAAAAGCGGATTCTAACTGAACATTACTGTAAGGATCATCTGTTTTACCGGTAGCATTAGCTTTGTTACCAGAAAAAGAACTGTTAAAAATTCTAGTTGTAGAGGAACTACCGTATGTTGCAACTGCTCCACCATAACTTGCTCTACCTGTAACTGTATTGTTTATGAAGGAAGAATTTATGATAGTTAAATTTCCACCATTTACACATACTGCTCCACCAAGTACATAATTAGCTGTTTTAGCATTATTATTTATGAATGTACAGTTTATAAGAGTCATGTTTCCATTTCTATTATATACTGCTCCACCATAACAGTATGATCCAAAGAATAACCTAGATGTATAATAACCTGTTCCATTAGTAAATACTATGTTTTGTATTGTTATATTATGGGTGTTTGAACCATAACCTGGACCACCAACAGCAAAAAATATTGATGAGTTAGTTTGTCCATTAAATATAACAGTTCCATTTCCCATTATATTTACTTTGAAATTTGGACAGTATTCATAGTATGAATATATAAAGCTTGTTACATTATATGTTCCTTCTTGAACAATAATTCGTGTGTTATTAAACTTACTCATTTTTTGTTCAAAATTATTGAATACACTCTTATAGTCATATGCTGTTTCTGGAGTTAAACCATCGTTTGTTGCTAATCCATTGGTTGATACATAGTATGTTACTTCACCAGCATCTTCATCCGTTTTTAAACTTTTACTTAAAACATTGATTTTATCATTTTCTTCATTTGTTGAAACTGTTACATCATTAGAAGTAACAGAACTATCTATATTTATTGTATCTGTTGTTATATCACTAGTATCATTACTTGAAATATCTTCTGCAGATACCATTGAAATTCCTAGAATCATTATAAATAATAATATTATGAAATAGATAGTTTTTGAGTGAATTTTGATAAAATACACCCCCTATTATTATAACTGACTAAAATGTAAAATTTTTAGTCATACTTATTTATGAAAAACATATATATATATATATATCACTAATTTTAGAAGATGAAATTTGAATTAAGGAGTAATTTATAAAATAAAAGTAGAATTTAAGCCAAAAAATCTCTAAATCATTGAACAAAGTACTGATTTTTTTGTATTTAAAATTTTAATTTATAAAATAATATTTAAAATAACCAATGATAATATTATTTTGTTGAAAATATATTACTATATAACTTCAGAGAAAACTAGTTTTTTAATCATAAGTTACATCTATAAAAAAAATGGTGATGGTGAAAGATTATTTTTCTTCGGAAATATTCTCCTAAGAATTTTTCTTATTTTTTATCATGTGAATTTATGAGTTTTTGAGCCAATTGTATGTATTGTG